>CBFQYI010000277.1:0-6191 GCA_965720825.1 uncultured Chryseobacterium sp.
GATTCTTGATCCACATTTCAGATTTTTTCTTGAAAGCTTCGTCTTTTTTCTCTCTTTCAACTTCACTTGGATACATGATGAACTGAAGACCGTTCTCAAATTTTGTCAAAGCCTTGAACTTTTCAATCTGAGATTTTCTGTTCTTCATCAGCTCATTGAATTTCGTAATATTCAAAGTGATATTTTCTTCTTTATCCAGTTTTTCTCTCCACTGAGCAGATTCTAATAACAACTGATAATTGCTGTTTTTAGCCATTCTGTCTGCACTTGCTTTCTCCAGTGCCTGAATATTGAAATAATTCAGTTTCTGGAATTTTGTAGGCGGAATTTTATCCCAGGCCAATGCATAATCATCATATCGCTCTCCTACTTCAGCATACGTAAAGAAATCTTTCATCTGGATGTCAGAAACAATTCCTTTTCTCTGGGTAGATTCTCCGGTAATTCTGTAGAACTTCTGAATGGTCAGTTTTAGAGATCCGAAATCATCTTCTGTGTTCAGGAATCTGTTCAGGTCAACAAAAGTCTGAACGGTTCCTTTTCCGAAAGATTGTGGAGATCCGATGATCATCGCTCTGCCATAATCCTGCATTACTCCTGCAAGGATTTCTGAAGCTGAAGCCGAAAGTTCATTTTGCATAATGACAAGCGGACCTGTCCAGATCGGAGTTTCATTTTTATTCTTAAGAGTCTGTATTTTTCCGTTTCCGTCTTTTACCTGTACGTATGGACCAGCTTCCATGAAAAGCCCCATAATATCTCCTACTTCAGTTAAAGAACCTCCTCCATTATTTCTAAGGTCAAGAATAATTCCCTGAATATTCTGTTCTCTAAGCTTAATGATTTCATTTTTAATATCATCAGATGCGTTTCTTCCTTTGGCATTTTCGAAATCAGCATTAAAACTTGGAAGATTGATGAAACCATATTTTTTACCATTTGGAGTATTCACAACAATACTTCTTGCAAAAGTATCTTCAATAGCAACCTCTTCACGGATCATGGTTACATCTTTAATGGTTCCATCTTTTTTCTGAACCGTTAATGTTACCGGAGTTCCTTTTTCACCTCTGATTAATCTTACCGCTTCATCAGAAAGCATTCCTACCACATTTACAGCATCTTCTTTCGGTTTTGATCTTACTTTCAGGATTTTATCTCCTTCTGAAAGCTGCTTGGATTTCCATGCCGGTGCTCCAATAGTAAGTGCTCCTAAGTAAAGGTTTCCTTTTTTCTCCTGGATTAATGCTCCGATACCAATTACTTTTCCGGTAAACTGAGTATCAAAATCTTCTTTATCTTTTGGAGAATAGTAGTTGGTATGCGGATCGAATACTTCTGTATACGCATTCATATACACGGTAAACCAATCCATTTTCTTTCTCTTTTTGAACCTTGTGAAAGTATCTTTTACAAGGTCTTTTACTTCATCAGTCGCTTTTTTGATCTTCTCGTCCTGAGTAAGTGGCTTAAACTTGATGGTATCTTTCAGTTTGTATTTCTGAACAGAGTCTTTCTTTTCTTTCTGAGCTTCTTCTTTGCTGTTCATCGACTCAACTTCCTGAAGGATGTTGTATTTGATGAATTTTTTCCACTCATTATACTGTTCCTGTTTGTTGGCAGGTACTTTTTTTAGTTTCGGCTCAAGAGTAAGCGTTTCATCTTCCTGAAGATTGATGGGCTTACTGAAAATATCCTGTGTGATTTTATCAATCTCATCTACTCTTTGGTATAGCCTGTCAATGGTAAGCTTATAGAATGTAAGATCACCTTGTCCGATATAGTCATCAAGCTTGGTTTCATGCTTGTTGAATTCATCCATATCAGATTGCAGAAAATATCTTTTCGCTGGATCTACCAATTCGAAATAATGCTTATAAACGTCCTTCGAATAGGCATCATTGATAGTCTTTGGGCTATAATGCAGATAAGAAAGTGTATTTTTTACGCTCACCATTATCGTCTGCATCTTTTCATCGTCATTCTGTGGCGAGTTGAAACAAAACATCAGACTGGTTAATGGAATCAGGAGTAAAAATTTATTCAGTTTGAAATTTTTCCACATAAACTGTCTTTATTTATTAATTTTTTTTAAAATAAGTATAGTAATTAGTAGCAGTAAGTTTGGTACTGTTACAAATGATCAAATTTAATACCTTATTTACAATTATCGACAGTTTTGATCATTTTTATTTAAAGAGATTTGCAAATAATCAAAACAGGATGAGTCATTTCCTATTATCAGACAGTTTCATTATAAAATGTTAATGGTCAGTCTTTTTTTCAGACGTATCTAAATTTTTATTTTTTAACCAAAAAACAGAAAACACATACCACAAAAATGAATTTTTAGGCATAAAGGCATAAAATATGCAGATAATTAACCATACAAATTCAAAATATTAAGTCATGAAAAGTTTATTATGGTTAGTAGCAGTCATCTGCATCGTTGTTTGGTTATTGGGAATGTTAGGAGTAGTTCCTGGAATGAGTACAGGTTATTTAATTCACGTTTTACTGGTCATTGCCATTATTGTTATTCTTTATAATATCATTTCCGGCAGAAAACCTCTCGACTAGTTTATTATTTTGTACAACCACTTACATTAAAACTGAAATGAAATTCATATTAAATTTTCTTCATTTCAGTTTTATTTTCTGCACTTAGTACTTTTCCTTATCTATGCTTAGTTCTTCATTCTACACGGCATAGTATGAGAATGTTATTTCTCTTTTCACAGCGGTCAATCCCAATCTGGTATTTTATGGCGTCTGATTTTTACCTACATTTGATGTGTTGAAAATCTATTTGTTCAATTCTGAAAATGAACAAACTCACTCTATTTAAATAAAAAATTAAAGATAATTTATGGAAAGACCACTTATTCTGGTGACTAATGATGACGGAATTACAGCTCCTGGTATCAGAAATCTTATCAGTTTTATGAATGAAATCGGAGAAGTAGTGGTTGTAGCACCCAATTCTCCCCAAAGTGGAAAAGGCCACGCTATTACCATCAATTCTACCCTAAGTTACGAAGAAGTTACCCTGGACGGTCCACAGAAAGATTTTTCCTGCAGCGGAACTCCTGTTGACTGTGTAAAAATGGCTCTTGATAAAATTCTGACCAGAAGACCAGATATTGTGGTTTCAGGAATCAATCACGGGGCAAATTCTTCTATTAATGTCATCTATTCAGGGACAATGTCTGCTGCCGTAGAAGCTGGTGTAGAAGGAATTCCTGCAATTGGATTCTCATTACTGGATTTCAGCTGGGAAGCAGATTTTACTCAGGCTAAAGAATTTATTCAGAATATCGTAAGAAGAACATTGGAAAACCCAATGCCAAAAGGAGTTGTACTGAACGTAAATATTCCTAAACTTCCGGCAGAAGAGATTAAAGGAGTAAAAGTCTGTAAACAGGCCAATGCCAAATGGGAAGAAAGCTTTGATGAAAGAGTTAATCCACACGGTAAAAAATATTACTGGCTAACCGGTTATTTCAACAATATGGATGACTCTGAGGATGCTGATGAAACGGCATTGGCTAACGGATATATTTCTATTGTTCCGGTAAAGTTTGACCTGACAGCTTATGAATACATGAAAACATTGGAAGAAGTGATGACTTTTGAAGATGTAAAAGAAGTAAAATAACGAGGAGATAATAAAAGCGTGAAAGTGATTTCACGCTTTGTTTTTATATTGCTAAAATAATACTTTATCTTCTTTTCTGAGTTCTTCCAGGTAAGCCTTTTTTTCATCTCTGTAGAAAAGGTTCATCGTTTCAAAAGGAATTAACTTCAGGTCCTTATTGACGATATGTACACATGACTTTTTCACTGCCCTTACATCAAAATCATGAGCATCCATAAAGTTCATGATAATTATTCTGAAAAGGTTATCATAGTCAAGATCCGGAGCACACACTTCCGGCAGACAGCACAGCAACTGATTGACTTTAGGCTGAACTTTATCTACGGAAATTCCGGTACTGAAAATATCCAGCAACTGCATATGCAACCCTTTATCCTGTTCGTAAACAATGGTATTCCTTGATTCATTATTCAGAAGATCTGCAGGATTAATATATCGCGTTAACGGAATTATTTCGCCCTGAAGTTTCAAGATATATCCCATAGCCAGAGCATCCGGATTACATGGAACAGGAATAATATCATCAGAATGTAATATGGGAAACTGATTGATAATTTCCTGTCTTACCTCAGTCAAGGTAATTTTTTCATGAGTAGAGTCTTCCCGGTTTCTTCCTGCAATTTCAACAGGTTGGAAGGTAATTCCTCTTACACATTTCTGTTTCAGGGCAAACTCTATAATTTTTCCTATTTCATCAATATTTTTATCTTTTTGAAGGACAATAACCAATGTCGTAGAAAGATTAAGCTCATTGAGCTTTTCCAGTGCTTTCATTCTGACTGCTGTAAGATCCTTCCCTCTGAAGTCTTCCAGAACTTCAGGTTTAAATGAGTCAAACTGAAGGTAAATTTCAAACTCAGGAGCATATGATGCCAACTGTTCAGCAAATCCCGGATCATTGGCTATTCTGATTCCGTTGGTATTCAGCATGAGATGTTTGATCGGTTTTGATTTGGCAATATCCATAATTTTGAAAAATTCCGGATGAATTGTAGGTTCTCCCCCACTGATCTGTACTACATCCGGCTCACCTTCATTTTTTACGATAACATCAAACATCGCCTCAATTTCTTCCAGGCTTCTGTGACTTCCATAATGAGGTGAGGACATCGCATAACAGGTTGGGCAGGTCAGATTACAACGATCTGTAACTTCTACAATAGAAAGACAGCTATGCTGTTCATGATCTACACATAGCCCACAATCATAAGGACAGCCATATTCCACATCGGTTCCGAAATGGAGAGGCATTTCAGAGGCTTTATTATAGTTTCTTATATTTTTATAATACTGTACATCAGAAGCTATTTTTGTTTTAAAAAACCCATGATCCGGACATCTTTTAGTCATAAAAACAGTTTCATCTTCAATAATGATTTTGGCGCCTACTCTTTTAAGACATTCCGGGCAAAGACTGATTGTATAATCGTAATAGGTATAATTTCTTACTGGCATAGCAAAATTTTTAAAGGCCTCCGCAGATATAGCCGCTGATCAATCCACAGATCAGAAGAGATATAAGCATGGTCTGGATAAATTGTTTCTTAGTGAATTTCCGGTCTCCTTTTCTTTCGTAAATAAGTTTTGTAATAACAGCGACGATGAGGGAAAAAACCAGTGCAACCAAAATAATAGCGCCAACAATCATTACCACTACCCCTGTCAGATTGAGATTGCCTTCCAAAATAGTTAATGTTTTCATCTTGAATATTTTAAATATAAAGATCTGGTATTTTTAATTTTATAAATGTAGTAAATAATTACACAGATACACACCATTTGGATCGTACCCATATTTCCAATGATTTCTATTCTTGGTTTTATAAAATCTAAAAAGAATCTGAATGAAAAATAGCTGAGCATAAACAGCTGAAAAATAAATCCGGAAGGATATTGTTTACTGTTCTGAATATACCTTAATCCTGCCCAAAGAACAATTAAAAAAGCTATTTCATACAAAGCAACAGGATGTCTGAGATATAGGTCTCCCAAATGCATTCCAAAAACAGAATCAGTAGCAACACCATACGTTTCTTCGTAAACTCCTGTAAGAAAACACCCTATCCTTCCTATAATCATGGCAAATATCAGGGGGAAAACAATAAGATCTCCCGTACTTTCTTTGTGATGCACTATCTTTTTTGCCATCTCTACTCCCAATAAGCCAAAAGCCAGACCTCCTACAATGGTATTGTTTGACCAGACCTTTCTGAGGGAAAAATTTTCAAATAATGCATAAGGATTTTCAAGATTACCGATCAGTTTGGAACCTATCAAAGCTCCGGCAGTAGCACCAATTAAAACTGCCGCAGAAGTATTGAAGGAAAGTTTTTCCTTAGACTTACGTTTCAGATAAAAATAATATCTCATGCCCAAAAACATTCCAGCAGCCTCAAAAAGTGGATGCGCAAGGATTGTTTTGCCGAAAATATGAAATGTTACAGGAAAATCCATTATTTCAAAAATACACTATTTCATATTATTCACTACCTTTATTCTGACAAATAATTACAAAATGCGTATAGAATATGAC
>CBFQYI010000278.1:0-6186 GCA_965720825.1 uncultured Chryseobacterium sp.
TACTTGTCATATTTTGATCTGTTTTCCGGATTACTGAGCACTTCATTTGCTTCATTCAGTTCTTTGAATTTTTTTTCTGCTTCTTTGTCTCCGGGATTGAGATCGGGATGATGTTTTCTTGCCTGTTTTCGGTAGGCTTTTTTGATATCATCCTGTGTTGCGCTTTTATCTACGCCTAAAATCTTATAGTAATCTATATAAGCCATAGAAATGAGGTTTACCCAAATTTATGAATTTTAGGTCTGAAAATTGTATAACAGAATGTTAAAAATAAACCTATCTTTGATAAAAAGCCATACATGAAAGATGTATTGAAAAACTACTCCGGAATCATATTTTTACTTTTAGGAATCACTATTGGAAGCATCATTGGAATTGTTGCACCTGGTATTGTGGAATATATTAAACCTTTGGGAGATATTTTTCTGAATCTTCTTTTTGTGAGTGTAGTTCCTTTAGTATTTTTTGCCGTTTCCAACTCTATTGCTTCTCTGGAGCAGCAATCAAAATTCGGTAAGATCATTCTTGTGATGTCACTTACCTTTTTATTTTTTATTCTCACCGCTGCTATTTTTACAATCTGTGCTGTATATCTATTCCCGGTTTCGGGTGTTTCAGGGAGTTCTGAGATGATTACAGAAGCAGCTAATGAGGATACATGGGGTAACAGAATTGTAAGTTTCTTTACCGTGGGAGAATTCACGGAGCTTTTTTCAAGAAGGAATATGCTGGCTCTTTTGGTATTTGCTTTTCTGACAGGGTTTGCAGCAAGAAAAACAGGAGAAAAGGGACAGCCTTTCAGAGTTTTTATTGCTTCGGGGTATGAAGTAATGAAAGAGCTTCTTTTGCTGGTGATGAAGCTTGCCCCTATTGGTCTGGGCGCCTACTTTGCGTATCAGGTAGCGACTTTAGGACCACAACTTTTTGGATTTTATGCTAAACCTTTAGGGTTATATTATATTGCAGGAGTTATTTATTTCCTTGTGTTCTTTTCTATCTATGCATTCATGGCGAATGGACAAAAAGGAGTTAAAAGTTTCTGGACGAATGCCATTTATCCCACTTTAACTGCAATAAGTACATGCAGCAGTTTTGCAACGATGCCGGCCAATTTACAGGCAGCTTCAAAAATCGGGATTCCAAATTCTATTGCCAATCTGGTAATTCCTATCGGGACGACTTTGCATAAAAACGGATCTTCGATGTCTTCGATTATCAAGATTTATGTAGCATTTTTAATTATTGGAAGAGATTTCTTTGATCCAGCCAATCTGCTTTTAGCTTTGGGAATTACCGTTTTTGTGAGTATTGTCGCCGGAGGTATTCCTAATGGTGGATATATTGGAGAAATGCTGATGATTTCTGTTTACAAACTCCCTCAGGAAGCGATTCCTGCTGTAATGATCATCGGGACTTTGGTAGATCCTCTGGCTACCGTTCTGAATGCTGTAGGTGATATCGTCGCCGCTATGTTTGTCAACCGGTTTGTGAAAGTCTGATTGCAGTTTAACTATTTTCTTTTAACCATGAACTCATTTTTCAAAAGCATTGGCTTATACAACAGTCTCAGTATTGATCTCAATATCAGCAGTGCAGAACTGGTACAGAGATTAATGAAAGTCACTTATAAAACCAATACCACTTTCATATCATTAGAAAAAGACACCACAATTCCTACCCGGTTTGAGTACCGGGGAATGATTGATGCAAAGAGTTTTACAATCAAAAGAAGAGGAAGGCTGTTTGAAATGAACAGAAGTAATCCTGTGCTTCATGGAACTATTTCTGACAAAAATGGGATATCATCTGTAATGATAGAATTTTTCCCTTCAGGATTTCAGATTTTGAATTGGTTTCTCATTTTGTGTTTTTGCTTTGTGATAGCATTTGTCAGTATTACAGGAGGTCAACAAGGTCTTATGACCGGGGCAGTCGCTTTCATAATAGCAATCACTCAATATTTTATCTTAAAAAGAGGAATTTCGAGAGGGAAATATGAATTTGAAAGAGAGCTTATTTATATTGCTCAAAAACCTTAATTCTTAACCATTTTATAGTTCCTATTCACTGCGTTTCACTGGTTCCAGGTTTTCATATTCTTCAGGAGTGAAAAGTCTGTAATGGACTTTAAACGTTTTCCCCAAGGGAGTTTCCAATGAAAACCCACCAGGTCCAAAACCATCTGTTATATCCAGATTAAAATGTGAATATTTCCAGTATTCAAAAAGGTCACGGTCTATCCAGAACTCATGCCCGTTAATAGTACCGATCATGGCATCATTCATTCTGGGAAAAAATCCTCCTTTTTCGAAGCATTGCGGCTGAGTACCTTCACAACATCCGCCTGCCTGATAAAACATCAGAGGTCCATATTGTTCTTCCAGCCTGTTAATTACTTCAAGTGCCTGTTCCGTTGCGGAAAGTCTTGATATTTTTGTTTCCATTGTTTTTATTTTGGTTTAATGCCAACTTTATATTGATAAAAGATCCCGGTAAAATACATTCTAACCGGGATCAGCAACACATCATCAATTAATTTGAGCCGGCAATATCTAAAACAATTCTGCCGTCAATTTGTCCTTTTTTCATTTTATCAAAAACATCATTGATATCTTCTAATTTTGCTGAAGTGACTGTAGCTTTTACCAATCCTTCATTGGCAAAATCCAGTGCTTCCTGCATATCTTTTCTTGTTCCTACAATGGAACCTCTTACGGTGATTCTTTTCAGAACAGTTTCAAAAATAGGGAGTTCGAAAGATCCGGGAGGAAGTCCATTGAGGGCAATCGTACCTTTTCTTCTTAAAACATCTATTCCCTGCTTGAAAGCGATAGGTGAAACTGCGGTAATCAACGCACCGTGCATTCCGCCCACTTCTTTATGTAAATATTCTCCGGGATCTGTGTTTTTTGCATTGACGACAAGGTCTGCTCCTAATTTTTTCGCAAGCTCAAGCTTATCATCTGCTACATCAATAGCGGCTACATGCATTCCCATTGCTTTTGCATACTGAACAGCTACATGCCCCAGTCCTCCGATTCCTGAAATGGCCACCCATTCTCCGGGTTTTGTTTCTGTTTCTTTCAATCCTTTATAAACGGTGACTCCGGCGCATAAAATAGGCGCTATTTCAAGAAAGTTAACATCGGATTTTAAATGTCCCACATATCTTGAATCTGCAATAACATATTCAGCAAATCCACCATCTACGCTGTACCCTCCATTTTTCTGTGCTTCACAAAGGGTTTCCCAGCCTGTGATACAATAATCGCAGCATCCGCAGGCACTGTACAACCATGGAACTCCTACTGCATCTCCTTCTTTTACAAAAGCTTCGGGTCCGCAGGCTACTACAATGCCTACTCCTTCATGTCCCGGGATAAGAGGCATTTTCGGTTTCGCAGGCCAGTCACCATCTACTGCATGTAAATCTGTGTGGCAAACTCCGCAAGCGATGACTTTAACAAGCACTTCATATCTTCCGGGTTCTCTCACTGGTACTTCTTCTATTTTCAAGGGTTGACCGTAGCCCTGAACTACCGCCGCTTTCATTGTTTTTGGAATCATATTTTATTTTTTGGATTGAGTTATTTGGGGTTATTTGTTTCTATGTCCACGTTTGAACAGGTAATTTACTGCGTGAGGGATAGGAAGGGCGGCGAGGAACGAGCCGGTGCGGAATGCAATGGAGCACCGAAACGAAGTGCAGCCCTGGATAGCCCGACCGTGTTGCCCTGGAAGAAGCCAAGGCAATCGGGCACGTCCTACATAATATTAAAAGAAACCTAGCTTATTCTTGTTATAAGAAATCAGCATGTTTTTGGTTTGACGGTAATGGTCGAGCATCATTTTATGGTTTTCTCTTCCGATTCCTGATTGTTTGTAACCTCCGAAAGGTGCTCCGGCCGGATAAGAGTGATATTGATTTACCCATACTCTTCCTGCTTCAATCTGGCGTGGAATATTGTACAGCTGGTGAGCATCTCTGGTCCATACTCCTGCTCCAAGTCCATAGATGGTATCATTGGCAATTTTTACAGCTTCTTCTTCATCTTTGAAAGTGGTAAATGCCAGCACCGGACCGAAGATTTCCTCCTGGAAAATTCTCATTCTGTTGTTTCCTTTGAAAATGGTAGGCTGGATGTAGTACCCACCTTCAAGGTCGTCTCCCAAGTCGTTTACAGCTCCTCCTACAAGCACTTCTGCTCCTTCTTCTATTCCCAACTGAATATAGGAAAGGATTTTATCTTTCTGAATCTGTGAAGCCTGCGCTCCCATCATCACGGTTTTATCCAGTGGATTTCCTACTTTGATGGCTTTTACTCTTTCAATCACTCTTTCGATAAAGGCATCTGCAATTCCTTCCTGAACAAGTAATCTTGAAGGACATGTACATATCTCTCCCTGATTAAGGGCAAAAAGAACGGCTCCTTCTATGGCTTTATCTAAAAATTCATCATCTGCATCCATTACTGAATTGAAGAAAACATTAGGGGACTTTCCTCCCAATTCCAGGGTTACCGGAATAATATTTTCTGTAGCGTATTGCATTACCAGACGACCTGTAGCGGTAGAACCTGTAAATGCTGCTTTGGCTACTTTCGGATTGGTAACGAGAGCTCTTCCAAGTTCTGCTCCGAATCCGTTAACAATATTAATAACTCCTGCCGGTAAAAGGTCACCGATCAATTCCATTAGAACCATAATGGAAACAGGCGTACTTTCTGCCGGTTTCAACACGACACAGTTTCCTGCTGCCAATGCGGGAGCCAGTTTCCAAACTGCCATTAATATTGGGAAATTCCATGGAATGATCTGTGCAATGACTCCAAGAGGTTCGTGAACGATTAAGGAAACGGTATCTTTATCCAGTTCGTTATGCGATCCTTCATCCGCGCGGATCACAGAAGCAAAGTATCTGAAATGATCAATGGCTAAAGGTAAATCTGCTGCCAGCGTTTCTCTTACGGCCTTTCCGTTATCTATTGTTTCTACTGTTGCCAGATATTCTAAATTCTGTTCTATTCTGTCTGCGATTTTATTCAGAATAATGCTTCTTTCTGTGGAGGAAGTATTCTTCCATGTCTGAAATGCTTTTTCAGCTGCATCTACCGCTAACTCCAAATCTTCTTTGGACGAGTGTGCTACCTGAGTAAATTTTTTCCCATCAACCGGGGAAACTACGTCAAAATATTGTCCTTTAACAGGTGGAGTGAATTTTCCGTCAATATAATTATCGTATCTGTTTTTGAATTCCGGACGCTGTAAAAGTGTCGTTGATCTTGATTCTGTAATAGTGCTCATATTAGTATTGTTTTTATTTTTTCGATAACGCCAAATTACACTGAGAAGCTAAAAAGAGTATAGCACAATCGTATAAAAAAAGTGGAAAATAGTGCAAGGGGTTCAATTTTAGTATTTTATTAACAGCAACGTAGCGCCAAATTTTCTATATTTGAGTTACCTCCGATTCAAAAAAATTTAGAAATGAATAACAATAGTAAGATTTTATTAAATACTCCTGAATTACGTAAGGAAAACCAACTATTGAGTCTTGTTGAAAACCAGACGAAATTCAATCTAAATAATTGTGAGTTCAGTATTTATGAGACTCATAAGGCTGCTTTTGATGTAAAGCTTCATTTCGAGAATATTGCATTTACGGCGATGCTGAGAGGTAAGAAACATATGAAACTGGATAAGAAGACCAATTATTTTGATTACTATCCGGGGGAAAGTATTCTAGTAGCACCGGGAGAAACGATGGTGATTGATTTTCCGGAAGCGGATGAAACGCCTACACAATGTATTTCTTTAAGCCTTAATCCGGATTTTATTGAAGATTCTCTCAATTATCTCAATTATCATCTTCCAAAGGTGGATGAAACTTCGCAATGGAATATTCAGCTGGATGAATATTTTCTGTTTAATAATAAAGCGCTGGCTTCTGCCACCAACAATATCATGAGAATTGCCATGGATGATAACTCACAAAAGGATATCATGGCAGATTTTGCATTGAAAGAACTTCTGATCAGATTGATGCAGACCCAGGCAAGAGGCATGGTGGAAAAGAATATCGTTAAAAATAAATCCAGGATAGGTTTTGTGGTAGATTATATTAAAAGAAATCTGCACCAGAAATTGTCTATTGACAGTATTGCCAAACTGGCTTATGTAAGCAAG
>CBFQYI010000279.1:0-6169 GCA_965720825.1 uncultured Chryseobacterium sp.
CAATAATAATCTCAATCTTCCCGTCAATTGGTTTGGTAAATCAACAACTTTACCCAATAACAGGCTTTCAGAACTCAATCTGTGGTCTGATAATGCACAAGGGAAAATTGAAACCGTCTACAATACCGATGATAAGACAAAACCTTATAGAGATAAATCCCCTTATGATCCTTGTCCCAATGGATGGCGTATCCCTTCTATGCTGGTTGCAAATCTGGCTTCACCCTCTTATGTGGATGATATCAGAATAGACTTTTCACCTTTTGGAGTCAAAACCAATATGGCAAAAAATGTTTTTGAAGCCAATAAGTATCATATTATAAAGCCTACTGACGCAGGAGTTCCTGCCTTCATGACGGGATTTAGAATTTATCCTAATCTTGGCTTTGATCTTTCTACAGTCGGTGGATATAATATGGGGGTTTTTCCAGGAAACGGACAGCTTATCAGAGGAGCACATTTAGGACAATATAGTGATCAGCATCACATTGCATTATGGACAGCAACTTTAACCCGGTTGTTCGATACTTCTCCTGCTGTTACTGTAAGAGGGCTTTCCATGATTCCCGATAAAGGACAACCGGATATTCCGGATGCTAATTATCCTACTATTAAAGGACGCTATTATTATTTTCCTATGTCCGGAATGTATACTTCGGATGCCAATGGCTGCAGATGTATAAAAGATCCACTATATACAATTAATGATTATGATTTTCCAACAGAGTATCTGCCCGCAGCTACAGAATACAAAGAAGGTTTTAATAATCCTAATACTTACCAGGTTGTTAAAAATGAAACGGTTACTACCATTGAAATTCCAGTCAGTAAAGCATTCTCTGTGCAAAGTCAATTGCTGGATAATACTGAGATATTAAATGCTTCCAGTTTTAGTAATTTAAAAGCTAATGTTCTCTGGACGACTAATACAGCTCTTATCAGTAGAATTTTAATGGTGAATCCTTCACCTTCGTCATTGCAGGATATCATTAACTCTAAAATATCTGTAGAAATTGCTCCCAATGAAAGTGGAAATGCTGTTGTAACATTACATAATGGCAGTACGTCTTCGCCGGTATATTGGAGCTGGCATATCTGGGTTACGGATTCTCCAATAGGATCTTATACTTATACTACAGAAACTCCGGTAGCCGTTACAAATTACGTGAACTATGTCAATAAAGCAGATGTTGTATTGCAGACCGCTTTCATGGACCGTAATCTTGGAGCAACAGATGCTTTTCCTAATGTTGCCAATCCTCAGGCGCCCACAGCGGATGAGCTGCTGAAAATACGCGCTTCTACTGGATTACATTATCAATGGGGGAGGAAAGATCCTATTCCTCCATTTCAGTATGCGGATGACAGAAGTTTATATAATGTGTTTTTGGGAACTCTGGCTGCTAAAGGAGCTGTTTCGTACATTCCGCTTAATCAGTCTGATTATAATGATCTTTCGGGAAGCTATATTGTACCTTATAGTACTTACGCATCACTATCAAATGTACAGGTAACGGATAAGCCGGCAGACAGAATCTCCAAAATACTATCATATTCTGTGAAGAATCCTTTGGTATATATGATTCCCAGTGCTTTTGCTCCTTACAACAATACAACTCCCAATTATACCAACGGTACAGACTGGTTGGCACAAGAACCTAATTTAGCTCCTGACAGATGGGGAAGAGGAGGTAAGAAATCCCCTTTTGATCCTTGTCCTGAAGGATGGAGAGTGCCGGATCTGACAAGTGTAGCCCTGGTTTCAGGAGCGGATTTTGGACAGACGCCCTGGTACAAAAAAGATAAAAATGTAGCAACATCATACAGTATTGCTACAGATTATTCAGGGACAAGAGTGAGAAATTCTGCCAATGCTACAGTGGGGTATATTTTTAATAATCCGGCTTATCTTGTAGGGAACTATCCTGATTCCGGTTCAAGAGGATTCAGAAGTGTGATAGCTAACCAGGCTGCACAGGGAACATTTAATGTACTCAATTTTCAGTATCCGGCAGTATGGACCGCCGCTTTAAATTCAAATTACATTGGAAGATCTATTAATGTATTGTTTGATGCGGCCTCTACAACCAATAGAACAATCGTCTTTCATGATAATAATGACCCATACTTCGGAACGGGATGCCGATGTGTGAAAATAAAGTATGATGCCAATGGTAATGAAGAAGGTCCCGCATCAGGACTTTCGGTTATATCTAATAGACCTGCATTGATGAAAGAAAATGTGAAATCTAAGATAGTCACTAATAAAATTTCCCTCTATCCGAGTCCTTTTTCCAATATTCTTTACATCAGAGCCACGGAAAATAAAGAATATAATTTTCAAATTTTTAATGTTCTGGGACAACTTGTAAGATCCGGACAGTTTATCAATAATCAGACAGATCTTTCGTCTGTAAGCGCAGGAGTGTATGTCATAAGAATAAACAACTCCGAAGCCGTTGTGAAAATTATAAAACAATAAATCTTAAAATAAAATGGTAAAAAGCAGAATAAGGATTCTTGTTCTGCTTTTTTATAGGCTGGCATATTTCTTACATCTATCAGGGCTGATGAAAAATTCTATATCCATGAATGTTGATAATTGTATAACAGCCTAAAACCTATACTACAAAGGGTTTGTTTCTCCAAAAAATGAGTATTGAAAGATGCTGTAAAGCAGCCTGATTGTTAAATTAAACCCGTTTAACAAAAAGTATATAATAAAAAAGCTTTACTTTTGCAAAAATTTTTAGTTAGAATGTCGAAAAATTTAGTAATCGTAGAGTCCCCGGCAAAAGCAAAAACTATTCAAAAATATCTAGGAAAGGATTTTGAAGTGAAATCCAGTTTCGGACATATCCGTGACCTTCCTAAAAAAGGAATGGGGATAGACCTTGCCACATTCAGTCCTGATTACGAAGTTTCAGCAGACAAAAAGAAATTAGTAACCGAATTAAAGGCTGCCGTAAAGAAAGCTGATATGGTATGGCTCGCTTCCGATGAGGACCGTGAAGGAGAAGCTATTGCATGGCATCTTGCGGATGAATTGAAACTGAAGCCTGAAAACAGAAAGAGAATTGTTTTTCACGAAATTACCAAGAACGCCATTCTAAAAGCAATCGACAATCCAAGAGATATTGATCAGAACTTAGTGAATGCACAGCAGGCGAGAAGAGTGCTGGACAGAATTGTAGGTTTTGAAATGTCACCTGTTTTATGGAAAAAAGTAAAACCGGGACTGTCTGCAGGTAGAGTACAGTCTGTAGCAGTAAGATTAATCGTTGAAAGAGAAAAAGAGATCCGTGAGTTTAAACCAAAAGCAAGCTTTAAACTGGATGGAATCTTCTTAAATAAAACAGAGCAGGAAATCGCTGCTAAGCTTAAAAAAGACTTTGAAAAGGAAGAAGAGGCAGAGAAATTCCTGGAGCAGGCAAAAACTACAGAATTTAAAGTTCTCAATGTTGAAACCAAGCCAGGTACCCGTTCAGCTTCAGCACCATTTACGACCTCTACATTGCAACAGGAAGCTTCCTCAAGACTTGGTTATAATGTAACCAACACCATGCGTCTCGCACAGAGGCTATACGAAGAAGGGTTTATTACTTATATGAGAACAGACTCTGTAAACCTTTCCCAGGAAGCTATTGAAGGAGCTAAAAAACAAATTATATCAGAATATGGAGCAGAATATTCTTCTCCAAGAAACTATACCACAAAATCGGCTTCGGCACAGGAAGCTCACGAAGCGATCCGTCCTACAGATTTTGGTGTAAAAACCGTAGCTGATGCACAATTAAACCGACTATATCAATTAATTTATAAAAGAACACTGGCTTCTCAGATGGCTAATGCTAAAATTGAAAAGACAGTGATTGAAATAGGAAACGCATCATTGCCACATCATTTTGAAGCACAGGGAGAGGTAATTATATTCGATGGTTTCCTGAAAGCTTACGGAATTGTAAAGACAGAAGAGGAGGATGAGGAAAACAATGATAAGTTGTTGCCAAAAGTAAGCGTGGGAGAAGTCTTGAACTATAAAACCATTACTGCTACTGAAAAGTTCACAAGACCAAGTGCAAGATATACCGAAGCTGGTTTGGTGAGAAAACTTGAAGAATTAGGGATTGGCAGACCATCTACTTATGCTCCTACAATTCAGACGATTCAGAACAGAGAGTATGTAGATAAAAGAGAAATTGAACCACATACCCGTGAAGTGATCAAAATGTCTTTAGCAAAAGATAAGATCAAAAAAGTAGTTCTTGAAGAGAAGTTCGGTGGTGATAAAAATAAATTCATTCCTACGGATATTGGTGAAGTAGTCAATGATTTCTTAACAGATAATTTCAGAGAAATCCTTGATTATGGTTTCACAGCAAGAGTAGAAGAAAGTTTTGACGAAATTGCAAGCGGTGATCAGAAGTGGAAAGAAATGATGACCAATTTCTACTCAAAATTTCACCCGAGAATTGAAGATGTAGAAGAAAATGCAGACCGTGCAACCGGAGACAGACTATTGGGAGTAGATCCAAAGACTGGTAAAAATGTTCATGCAAGAATCGGAAGATTTGGAGCGATGATCCAGATTGGGGAAACTGATGATGAGGAGAAACCAATCTTTGCTTCGTTAATGACAGGACAAAATATTGCAACCATTACTTTCGAAGAAGCACTGGAATTGTTTAAGTTGCCCTTCGATTTAAGTGAAGTTGACGGACAGCCAGTTTCTGTAGGTGTTGGGAGATTTGGACCTTATGTGAAATGGGGAGAAACCTATATCAGTATTCCGAAAGGTGAAGATCCGCTTTCTGTAGATCAGAAACGTGCTGAGGAGATTATTAATGAAAAGAAGATTGCTGATGCTCCAATTGCTACGTATAAAGGAGAACCGGTAACCAAAGGATCAGGAAGATTCGGACCATTTATCAAGTACAAAGATATCTTTGTGAATGTTCCCAAAAGATATGATTTCGAAAACCTTTCACAAAGTGATATCAATGAACTGATTGATGCTAAATTGGAGAAAGAAGCCAACCGATATATCCAGCAGTGGGAAAAAGAAAAAATCTCCATTGAAAACGGAAGATGGGGACCTTTCGTCAAGTTTGGAAAAGCCATGTTCAAAATTCCGAAAAAAGCAGATGATACCAAATATGAAGCTGACGAACTGAAAGAACTTTCTCTTGATGAGGTTAAAAAATGGATTACAGATCAGGATCCTAAAGCTTTTGCAGAAAAGAAAAAACCGGCAGCAAAAAAGGCAGCGACTACTAAGAAGACTACAGCTGTTAAAAAACCAGCTGCTAAGAAGAAGTAATCATAAAACAAATAAAAAACCGTTAACAAAATTGCTAACGGTTTTTTATATGATAAGGGATTCTATCCGAATCTTAAGTTTTTTAAGCTTGGTCTGCCTTATTAATTTACATCACTAATTTCAAGCTTTACTGCTTTTAGAATAAGTGCAACTTCTTCATAATAAAATTTTCATGATATTCTTGGGAAATACCAGTAGTATAATATTCTTTTTATCTGAATTTCTTTTTTTAAGCTGAGCTTCATTGATAACCGTAACATTCCTATGACTTAGTTCGATGTACTCAGAATCAGTATTTCGTGCGGAGCAGCTTGTAAAAATAAAAATATGAGTACAAAAGCTGTAAGAATCTTCATTATTATTTGAGAGCGTTATTCATATGGTAAAAAATTGAAGTCAAATTTTAATTTTTATTAAAACATACTGTATCAATCCCACTGTCATAACAATAAGTTCCTTTATTAAGGGCTTTTCTTACAGAAGAAAACTGTTCTTTTAATGCCAACTCACGATCTACAATAGACAGCCAACTCTGAATCTTCCCCCTCAAAGGTGTAGTTTCAATTTTCTTTTTGCTTTCAGGATAAATTTCCTCAAAAGAAAAAGATTGAATTCGATTATCCCTTAAAATTTTAATTGTAAAAGAGTCTCCATCCAAATAAACAACCGAATCATCATCATAAGTTGAATCCACAGAGTCAATTTCTTTTTCTTCCAGTACAGAAATAATCTTTTCTACTTGTTCAGAGGAAATTTTCGACTTTTTTATGATCTCTCTATAATCTCTTTTCATTTTCTTTTTTAAAACAGTTTGAATGTAGCCAAAGCATTTATTATTCTTTTTCTTTA
>CBFQYI010000280.1:0-6118 GCA_965720825.1 uncultured Chryseobacterium sp.
TGTCCCTTCACTAAAGGCATTGCGTCTAAGAATGCAATAAAGTTTTCATTTTCTGCAATCTTATAAGAGGGAATTTCGCCATTAATGATTTTTGTGAATATAGTGCTCATTTTATCAGAAGTTTGGGTTAGATATTTAGAAGTTCAGAAATAGAAAGGAATATCAGACTATAAAGAGATGTCTAATACTTCGAAAGACAGTTTGTTTCCGTTAGGTAAAGTAATTTCAGCAATTTCGCCAATAGCTTTTCCTAACAGTCCTTTTGCGATAGGTGTGTTCACAGAAATCTTTCCTGTCTTCAGGTCGCTTTCGTTATCCGGTACCAATGTAAATACCTGCTCTTGCTTGGTAGCATTGTTTTTAAGTTTCACTGTTGTTAAGATTGAAACTTTTGAAGTATCTAATTGGCTTTCGTCTATAATTTTAGAAGTAGAGATAACATCTTTCAGCTTGGAAATTCTCATTTCAAGCATCCCCTGAGCCTCTTTAGCCGCATCATATTCTGCATTTTCCGATAAATCTCCTTTATCTCTTGCTTCTGCGATCTGCTGAGTAATTTTTGGTCTCTCCACAGTTTCCAACTGTTCCAGCTCAGCTTTCATTTTCTCTAGGCCCTCCTTAGTTACATAGCTTGCCATAATTTTCAAAATTTAGTTTTAGTATAAAAAAATAATCCGACATTTGCCGGACAATGTTTTCGTGTTGTAATCGTTTAATTTTTACAAATATATAAAAATTTAAATTGAAATGAAAAAAACTTTTTCAATCTTATCCATTTTCATTTTATTGATTTTCAGTAATTTAACTATAAACTCATGTGGAAGCAGAGAAGATACTGTGAACTGTTTCCCAAATGTTCCCATCAATGTATCTCTTAATTTAAACCTGCCTGCTTATTACGCTTTAAACAATATCAACGGCTGGATTTATGTCAACGAGCAGCAGTCAGGAACCAGAGGATTGATTATTGTCCGAACAGCAAACGGGTTTAAAGTCTATGACAGGAATGCCCCACATCTATGCCCCGATAATAATACAACCCTTGAGGTAAAAGACAATATTGCCATTATATGTCCACAGGATAATACAAGATGGATCTTAAGTACAGGGCAGCCGGAGTCTGGAGCCAAAACGTCTCTTCCTCCTAAAACTTATCCTTACAGCTATGATGCGCCAAGCAAAACTTTAAATGTTTACTATTAGAAAATGGAAACCGCAGAGATTTTCTGCGGTTTGTTTTATTTTTCTTTTTCTAACACATCCAATCTCTTCTTTATTGATGTAATTGATCTAACAAGATTAATTCCTCCAATTAATATAGCGATGTATGAAATAAAAGTTAAAGTTTGAATAATTATAGCAGCAGTGCCTGGTGATGAAATTGTAGTTTCCATGTGAAAGGTTTTAATTTGGTAAATCTATGAAAGTTGCTGAAATTATTTGACCGGTAATTAATCCCATTCCTGAATTTATTTCATTTGTTTCCATACTATTTTCTATCTCTGAATTCGTAGATAATATCTCAGCATATAAATTAGCAATACGCTAACAAGACTTATACTAGAAACATAAAGAGATACTGTTAATAATTTATCATTTATATCTTCGGAAAAAGGATTCATATATCTAATGATTAGATGAATTATGAATGCTATGATAAAAACAATTCGTAATAAAAATATATACTTATTCATAATCTTATAATTTTAAAAGGAAAATGTTGAACAAATAATATTTCCATTATTAGGATTGATAATAATAGTAATTTTTATTAATCTATGGGTCCTCTGTTTATAAGCTTATAATAACCATCCTCTATTTTAAAATAATTACCCCAAAAATTTTCAAAATCAAAATATTCATTATTATTTTTTCCAATTTTTATAAAATCACTTACAGTATAATTTTTTACTATTCCTCCCTTAGGTTTTGTAATTTGTTGTATTAAATATATATCAAATTCTTTTTTACATTTTTCACAGCAACTTAATCCACCCGCGTATACAACTGGCTTTAAATTGTTTTCTTTATTGAATACAATATTTTTTTTATAAGGAATTTTAATTAAAAAATTTTTCCTATTGTCTTTTTTTAAAATTATATTATCATTTTTATTAACACTAATAATTTTAATCGATTTTTGCCCATATAAGATGACAGACACAAAAAATAAAATAAATAACTTTAAATTTCCCATAACCAATAATTTGTATTCCAAGTGTTAATATACAATGTTTTCTCTGCTTGAGGGAGCAAGTTCCATGCCTTTGTTCCCATTAAACTACTCATCCAAACAATTGTTTTATATTCAGTATTGGTATAAGTAGTTCCGTATACTTGCTTAAGAAAATTAACCATAATATTCACATAATGTGCAGCCATTGCTTCATGTTGATAGTTTGTATCTCCATTAATACATCGCACGTAATAATCAAATAATCCAGGATAATTGTGTGAAGTATTTAGGCTGTTAACTATATTCCAATCAATGCTTCCATTTGGCGTACTTGATACTGAAAGTAGTTTTCTTAACATTTCAGCATGAATCATTTCGTGCATAAATGTATTGGCAATAACAACTTTAGGTATATTTACCCAATCTTTATCTTTATTAAAAACTATTTTAATCCAATAACTTTCAGGTGAAGATGTTTCAGCTAACGCATCTGTCTTTTCACATGTACCTATATCGAAAAGCAGATGTGCCACAGAAAAAGTGGGTTCAAAATTTTGCAAGTATTGCTTGAAATTGGCGGCTTTTTTTACTTTATTGTAAACAGTATTTATTTTAACCTGCTTTTTAAATTTAGTTGTTGATTTTACTCTTGTAGGATCTCCCCAATCTTCAAAAAGCTCATTCTGTAAACTCCCACTTATTGGTTCTTCTAAAAACCAATTCTGAAACTGCTTATAAGCTGCATTAGGTGATATATTGGGATCAACATAATTCTTAAAATAATTAATGCTCCAATGTAAAAACTGTGAATTATTTTGGTTTAAATTATTATAAAAATACGAAAGCAGCTGTCCTCCAATATATTGATTGTTTTGAATATAAGCATATTCATCAGGAGTAAGTTCAGGAAAACCAGCTTCACCTAACATATAATTGAAACTGTCCGGAATTGACATTTCATTGGTGGTACTATTATCTCCACTACTTCCTCCCCCGTCATATGTTCCCATATTGGGAAATCCTTTCGGAGGCTGCCCACCTCCTGAGCATACTTCTGTAATTTCTACAATATAATAAGGTTTTTGACTTGCTGTACATTGGGCTATTTGGCTCGGACTATGATGTTCGCCATTACATTCTACCTCAATAAGTCTGATGCTAAAAGAGCAATCACCAGCTTTATTCATAGAATTCTTTGATACAGTTACCTTATCAGGAAGTGGTGTTCCGTTAGAGAGTTCTTTCACTCCCATTGGTTTACCATCCATTGCTGTAAATTCTACTGTTCCCGTAAAGTTATCAATCTGATAGTTCTTAGTTCTGTCTTCAGGAGTGTATTTTGCAGTAAACCCAATACTTTCATTTTCATTATCAATACTATACACCAAAACATCTGATGATCTGTCTAAATGTCTGATTACGGTACTGTAAGAGGTGACATTATTCTGAACTATAACGGTTACCGTACTTTCATCAGATAAAGCAGAAAAGCAATCTGCATTTTTACCATAAACCTGTGAGGGATTACTTTTAACTTCTGTAAGATAGTTTTTGAAAGCTAAAGCTTCTTTAAGCTTGACTGTTTTCCTGTAATCAGATTGGGAAATATTGGAGTCAAAATTATCAGAAAGTTCTGTTCTACATCCAAACAGAAAGAACGCTAATGCCATGAACATTAATAATTTAGTTTTTTTCATCATGTGTTGATTTAAAATTTAATGTTTCAAATATAAAATTTATACCAGTACTTTACTGCTCTATTTTCGGGAATCTCTTCCCTTTTTTCGGGAGAAAGAATTTTTGTGAATTGGAAAGAGAGTTTTTGTTACTTTTGTTATAAATAAATTTATTACACATTGCTATGAATATTCAGATAGGAAGTAAAATAAGAAGATTGAGAGAAAATAAAGGCTTTTCGCAGGAAGAAATGGCTGAAAGATTACAAATTTCCCGTTCAGCATATAGCCGTATAGAAAGTGGTGAGACAAACTCTTGGGTTAATCATATTCAAAAACTGTGTGAAAATTTAGATGTCAAACCTGAAGATTTTTTTATTAATTCCGATAACAATATAAATACAAATCAGGACAATGCTTCCGCGGTTCAAACAAATACACATCATGATACTCATATTACCATCAACCAACTACCTGAAAAAGTAATTGAATTATATGAAGAACGCATCAGAGAGCTAAAAGAACAGTTAGAATTCTGGAAAGCAAAAAACAGCTAAAAACCTATAATGAAAATAGTTATACAAAGAGTCTCCGAAGCCAGTGTAAAAGTGGATGGAAAAATTGTTGGAGAAATCGGGAAAGGGCTTATGCTGCTGGTAGGTATAGATGAAAATGATGAAAAGGCAGATGCTGACTGGCTTGTACAAAAGGTTTTAAACCTGAGAATCTTTGGAGATGAAGATGACAAGCTTAACCTTTCAGTAAAAGATATTTCAGGAGAAATCCTTTGCATCAGTCAGTTTACATTGATTGCAGATTATAAAAAAGGCAACAGACCTTCTTTCATAAAGGCTGCAAAACCGGATAAAGCGGTGCCACTTTTTGATTATTTTAAGGAAGAAATCACTAAATCCGGACTAAAAACAGAAAGCGGAATTTTCGGAGCAGATATGAAAGTTTCTCTGATCAATGACGGGCCCGTTACTATCGTCATGGATTCTCTTACCAAAAGCTAAATCCGGAAATAAATATAACCATAAAGCAATACGTTTCAATTTGTTGGAACGTATTTTTTTTGATTAATAAACATAAAATATACCCTTCATTAAACCTCACAGGTGTTAAAAACCTGTGAGGTTTATCATTCGTAAACAAAGAAATTCTTTATACAAAAGAAAAGAGTAAAAATTTGAAAAATAAATTCACAAAAAAGTGATTTGCCTTTATTTTATTATTACTTTTGACACAAATCAAAACTGATTTACAACCATTTAACAAAATCGTATGAAAACAAAAATCAATCTTTTCGCATTATTTGCGTTCTGTTCTACTCTGTCTTTCGGACAGGACAGCCAGCCCAAAATGGCTAATGATCAAAATTCAATTATTTACGTATGCTTTTCAAAAGGCATCAATTCTGAAAAAACAGCTTTCAGCAGAAATGCTGATCTGGAAAGATTTTCAAGAGAAAACCACATCTCATTTAAGTATGATCTGGATTTTACGGACAGCAAACTTGATGAAATGGCCAGAAGCAGCAAAGCCATCGGTAATTCCGGAGAATCTGTGGAAAAACTGAAAAGAATCTATAAGGCTGATATTCCTCTTCAAAATAAAGAAGTTGCAGAAAAAATCATCCATACTCTTGAGAGATTTCCTGAAATAGAATATGTATCTGTAATGAGTGCCGAGCCTATCGAACCACCTTTGGTAAATGCTTTTGTGGCGACTCCTGATCTGGAAAGTCTGCAGACCTATCTGAACGACAATCCGGGAATCAACGCCAAATATGCATGGTCAAGAGGAATCACAGGACAGAATATCCGTGTGCGTGATGTAGAATATGGTTTCTATAAAACTCATGAGATGCTGTCTAACCAAAATTCAATTCAACTTGAACCTGGTTATTCTCCTAATGCAGGATTAGCCAATAATAACTATCGTGACCACGGAACAGCAGTTGTGAGTATTTTAGGTTCAATAAAAGATAATATCGGACTTACAGGAGCTGCTTACAGTGCTTCTGAAATAAAAGGTTATATGGAATGGACTACGGTGGGGTACAACAGAGCGTCTGCAGTAAGCAGATCTATCAATGCATCTCAGGCCGGAGATATTATATTATACGAAATGCAGACTGGTGGAAAAGACGGTCAGTACTGCCCTGCGGAATATGATAAAGTAATCTGGGATCTTACGAAAGCTGCTACTGATTCAGGAATTATTATCATTGCAGCGGCTGGTAATGGAAACCAGAATCTGGATG
>CBFQYI010000281.1:0-6114 GCA_965720825.1 uncultured Chryseobacterium sp.
TATAATTTCCGTAGTAGGTTTGTATTCTGAAAGGTCAAGGGCAATAATGCCTGAAGCCTTTGCTTTATTGATAAAATTTTCCTCAGTCATAGTTTATTTGCTTTCAGTGTTACTTATCTTACTTTTGACAAAGCTTCTTCATATTTTTTTTCTACAACAGACCAATCCAGTACAGACCAGAAAGCATCAAGGTAATCTGCACGTTTATTCTGATAATTCAAGTAATAGGCATGCTCCCAAACATCTATTCCAAGAATCGGAAAACCTCTGTTTGTGGGAAGAATATCCATCATCGGATTATCCTGATTAGGAGTAGAACTGATGGCCAGAGATCCGTTGAATTTTACAAATAACCATACCCATCCGGAACCGAACTGTGATAAACCTGTTTTTTTCATTTCTGCTTTTAGATTGTCAAGACTTCCGAAAGTGGCTGTAATATCATCATGAAGCATCCCTTCAGGATGAAGCTTAGGTTGAGCGGAAAGAATTTCCCAGAATAAAGAATGGTTATAGTGGCCACCACCATTATTTCTTATGGCAGGACTGTATTCACTGATTCTTTGTAATAAAGAATCCAGATCAGGATTCGTTTCGTTGGTTTGTGCCAGAGCATTATTCAGATTGTCTACATAAGCCTGATGATGTTTTTGATGGTGAATCGTCATTGTTTCTTTATCTATAAAAGGAGCTAAAGCATCATATGCATAAGGTAACTGTGGTAATGTAAATGGGTTCATTGTATTTATTTTTTTGATTACTATGTCGCAAAGGTAGAAATATATTTCAATAAAACAACTTTTAGGTTGTTTTATTGATTTCGTGATTTGATTGAATAAAACGTTGTGAATCTTTGTTTTAGACTTGGTTTTTTGAAATTATAGAAAATGACTATATTTGTTGTTGAAAAATAAAACAACTAAAATATTGTCAAATGAAGAAGCCGGCAGCAGATCGCATTCTGATGTTTCTCAAGATGAGAGGTGAGGCTACCTCGCTTCTTATTGCTGAAGAATTGTCGATCACTAAAGAAGGAGCAAGAAAACACTTGCTCAACCTTGCCCAGGAAGGATTGATCCGGTCTTCGGTGAAGAGCGAAGGAGTGGGCCGTCCTTCTACTTATTATACGCTTACAGAGAAAGGACTGTCTCAATTTCCGGATACGCATGCAGATGTGACCGTTCAGATTTTGAAATCAGTGAAAAATCTTTTGGGTGAAAATGCTTTGGAATTATTGATCAGTGACCGGGAAAAAAATACCCATGAACGGTATGAAAAAGTACTTTCTAAGACAAAATCTCTGGAACAGCGTCTTGAATCCCTTGCAAAAGTCCGTAGTGATGAAGGCTACATGGCAGAATGGAAAAAAGAAGGAGAAGAATATTATCTGATTGAAAACCATTGTCCGATATGTGCTGCTGCAACAGAATGTCAGGGTTTTTGCCGTGCCGAATTATCCAATTTCCAATCACTGATAGGAAAGGAGTACAAAGTGGAAAGAGTAGATCACATCATTTCCGGTGGACAGCGCTGCGTGTATAAAATCAGCCAATAATTCATCATTCATAACTCATCATTTATCATTCAAGAAATGGCATTAAAAGCAGTAATATTTGACATGGACGGTGTGCTGATAGATTCAGAACAATTCTGGACTCAGGCAGAACTGGATGTATTTTCATCCTATGGAGTGCAGGTTACAGATGATCTTGCGGCACAAACCAAATATATGACCACCCAGGAAGTTACCGAATTCTGGTATGAAAGATTCCCCTGGGACAATTTTGATTCCTCTGATCTCGAAAATAAAGTAGTGACGAGAGTAATTGAAATGATTCAAGACCAGGACTGTGCAATGTCTGGTGTGCAGGAGTTTATTAAAAATCTTAAGAGTAAAGAATATAAAATAGGGTTGGCTACCAATGCTCCTTTGCGTGTAGCTCATGTGGTTCTTGAAAAGCTTCAGGTTCGTGATTTGTTTGATACCATTCACTCATCAGAATTCGAAACTCAGGGAAAACCTCATCCGGCCGTATATCTTACTTCTGCAAAAAATCTGGGAGTTTCTCCGGAACACTGTATTGCCATTGAAGACAGCCAGTCAGGGCTTAAGGCAGCAAAAGAAGCCGGAATGCAGACCATCATTTTTACCAATAATGATGAAAGCATAGATTCAAATCTTGCCGATTTTAAAATTCTGGACTTTAATACTGGTTTTCTACCGACCTTTAGTGAATAGTGAATAGTGAATCCGCTTCGCTGTGAATTTTGATAGTGGATGTAAAAATTGACGATTGACTGCGCAGCAAATTGACCATTGACTTTAAAAGTGAAAGATGAATAGTGAATCCGCTTAACTGTGAATTTTACATAATGTTGTAAAATTGCCGATTGACTGCGCAGCAAATTGACCATTCACACAACCCCGTATTCCCGAACCTCGCACCTCGTTCAATACCTCGTCAAAACCTCCATCAACAACAAAATAGAAACCAGCTTTTTAGACGACTTATACTCAGGATTCAGCTGTTCACGGATTTCTCCCAAAGCTTTGCTTAGCTTATTGCTCACGGTCTTATTGCTGATTCCCAGTGCTTCTGCTGTTTCATTGACAGACATATTTTTTCTGATTCTCATATCGTAGACCTGCTGCTCTGTTGCGGGAAGCTGAGAAACCACCTCATCAATCATGGATAGCAAAGCAGAAATTTCATTTTCCTCAAGAATTTCAAAATAATCTGAATCTGCCATTTCAATTTCATTCGGAATATCAAACTCGTCAATACTCAGCGTAGGAGGAGCTTTTTTATAGCTGTTATAAAAATCAATAATCCGGTAATGAAGGTGGCGGAGAAGGTAGCCTTTGGCACTTTCTGTATCATCGGTTTGTATCCCATCTGTATTTTCAAGAATCTTCATCCATAGGTTCTGAAGAATTTCCTCAGAGACTTCTTTATCCCTTGTCCGCACATAAACAAAGCGATATAGACTATCCCAATATCGGTCATACAGTAGCATAAATGCAGGACGGTCGCCTGATTTTATTTTCTTTAATAATGTATAGTCTGTTGGGCTCATATTGTGATACAAAATTACCTAAAGGAAAATTAACTTTTTGTGAACTTTGGGTGTGATAAGATTAAATATTTCTGAAAAACAGGGATCAAATATGACGTTAATGTTGAGTAAATGTGAAATAGGGTGAAAATTATTAACAATTTGGTTGTAATGTGAATATAACGTTAAGGATGCCCTGGGGAAGTTTTTCATTTTCACTGTCTTATAGATAGAAGTATCTGTGAATACATGAAAGACCTTATGAAAAAATGTTTAACATATAAAAATATTGAAGCCTTTGTTTTCAGACTTTGGGAACGGGAAGTTTCGGAAGACTCAATCTCTGAAAAAGAAAATGAACTTTTAAAGCAATGGAGAACTCAGACAGAAAAAAATCTGGATGCTACTCATATGAAAGAATCCAAAGAAAGAGTATTGTCCGGACTGGAGTATTACTTTCCTCAAACAGATATTATTTCTATTTCATCTGTAAAAAGCTTTACAACACATCTCTATAAAATTGCCGCAGTTATTATTCTGCTTTTATCATTGGGCGGAATATTTACCTATACCATGTTCATTAAGCCTGATGTATATATTGCAAAATCCGGAAACCGTATTGTTCACCTTGAAGACGGCTCTGTAGTTACTCTATTGCCTGGGGCTGAACTTACCGTAGAAAAATCTTTTCCTGCATCTACAAGAGTAGTGGATTTAAAAGGAGATGCCATATTCTCTGTCGCAAAATCTAAAACGCATCCTTTCATCGTTCGTGCGGATGGTTTCAGTACTAAAGTATTGGGAACGGTGTTTAAGATTTCGCAGTCAGGGAAGAAAAAAGCGGTTGATCTTTATGAAGGGAAGGTTGCTGTTTCTTCTCCGGGCGTTCCGGTTTCTTTCCTTACCCCGAATCAGAAGTGGACCAACTTTGGAATTGCGCATACTACAGCAATTATTTCATTGAAACCTCTGAAAAACTCAGCAAAAAAAGTTCCTGCCATATTGTCTTTGAGCTTTAACGATGTTCCTTTAAAAGAAGTAGTAGCAGTTCTGGAAAGCAATTACAATACAAAGGTTCAGTATCCTAAGGAAGCTGAAGATAAAAAGATCACTGCTGATTTCACAGGCGGTACCGTTGGTGAGAATATTGAATCATTAGCCTTCATCCTGGGGTTGGAAGTACAGAAAAAAGAAAACATCTATATCCTTAAGAAATAAATCATTATTCAAAAAAAATTAAATAATCATAATCAAGAGAACACTATTAAGTATGAAAAGTTTGAAATGTGGGATTACCATAGCAGCCTTATTTTTTACTGTAGCCGCAGAAGCTCAGGAGCTGGTTCAGAAAGTGACATTTTCTGTACCTGCCAACAGACCGTTGATTGAAGTTTTAGAAGAATTTGCCGGAAAAACGGGAATGAGACTGGCGTATTCCAAGGTTGATATTAAAGAGCTGAAGGTAAAGGGAGTGAAATGCGAAAATATTTCTGTCAGCAACTGTCTGAAGGATATTACCAACGGACTTCCTGTTGTGTACCGACTGCATGGTGACCTTATTTCGATAAAATATGAAAGCTCTACTATTTCTGCATTGGGAAACGGACGAATTTCCGGTAAAATAGTGGATGAAGTAGGAAATCCCATTACCGGAGCAGAAGTTACTGTAGCTCAGAAAACAGTGGTCACTGATAATAACGGTGACTTTACAATAGATCTTCCCTCGGGAACTTATAATCTGACAATAAAAGCACCTAAATATAATACGCTGAGAGTTGAAAAATTATCTGTTACGAATAAAGAAACCAATGCTGTTTCATTTGCTTTAAACAAAGCTTCAGATAAAATTACAGACATCAAAGAAGTGGTAATTACTGCAGCCCGTAAAGCAGATACTCAGGCAGGACTTCTTGCCCAACAGAAGAAAGCAGCGCAGATGAGTGATGGTATTTCTGCAGAACAGATTTCCAAAACACCGGACAGCGATGTAGGAGGAACTTTGAAAAGGGTAACAGGAATCACCACTATTGATAATAAATATGTAGTAGTACGATCTATGGGAGAACGCTGGAACACTGCTGCCATGGACGGAATCAACCTGCCAAGTACGGAAGCTTATAACCAGAACTTTTCATTTGATATCATTCCTACAGCAATGGTAGAAAGTGTAGTAGTAAGCAAATCTGCTACTCCTGATATGAATGCCAGTTTTGCTGGAGGTTATGTAGAAGTAAGAACGAAAGATATTCCCAATGAAAATTTTACAACCGTAACGCTGGGAACTTCGTATAATGATCAGTCGGCCTTCAAAGAATTTCTAACCCGTAAGCGTGGAAAGTATGATTACTTCGGATATGATGACGGTACAAGAGATTTTCCAAAAGGACTGGAGCCGATGAACTGGACAGATCCAAGATTTTTTGAACAATCCAGACAGTTTACCAATGACAATTTCAGTACCTATAAAACCAGAGGTGATATGGGATCTAATATACAGCTGGCACTGGGAAGAACCTACGCTCTTAAAAACAATAATAAATGGGGATTTGCCGGAGCATTTGTCATCAGAAATGAGCAAAACAAACTGGATATTGACCATACAGGAAGAGGAAACTGGCTGGATACCACAGGACCTTATGTCGCCGATTGGGAAACAAAGGGAGTCGCTCCGATACCATTTTATAATTTCAAAAATAAAGGAGCTTCCTATAATTACAACTCTACGGTGGCGGGGATGCTTAACTTTGGACTTCAGCTAGGGAAAAACAGAATTTCATTCCGTAATTCATACACCCATATTTTTGATAATACATTAACCAGGGTTACCGGCTGGAATGAATATACCACTGGTAGTTCCATGGCCTCCAATGCAGAATTAGCCTATAATTATTTTTATAACGGTGTTATCCCCAATAATGACCCTGCTCAGATCAAAAACTTAGACAGACCTTATACTGATAATACCAATTACCCTATTTTTCAGATGCTTCTACAAAATAAGCTGGAAGGAAATCATAAAATAGGAAATGCAGAAGTCAACTGGTTTGCAGCAAGAAC
>CBFQYI010000282.1:0-6073 GCA_965720825.1 uncultured Chryseobacterium sp.
GGAAGGAGCAGGTGAAATGTTTGGAGTAACAAATTTTGATCTGAACAATATGCCGAAAACTGAAGAAGGTGAAATTGATTTTGCACAGGATTTCTTCGGTAAAAAAACAAACCTGACCGTTTCAGGACAATTGGAAGGAGAAACTGCAGCGATGGGATTGGGAAGAATTTATACATTCGGACCTACTTTCCGTGCTGAAAATTCTAATACAACAAGACACCTTGCTGAGTTCTGGATGATTGAGCCGGAAGTAGCATTCAACAACCTTGAAGATAACATCGACCTTGCGGAAGATTTCTTAAAATATGTGATCCAGTACGTATTGGATAATTGTAAAGATGATCTTGAATTCTTAGACAACCGTTTTGCGGAAGAACAAAAGACAAAACCGGAAAAAGAAAGAGCAAAAGAAGGACTTATCGAAAAACTTCAGAATGTTATCGCGAAGCGTTTCAAGCGTGTAAGCTATACAGAAGCCATCGAAATCTTATTGAACTCCAAAGAAAATAAAAAAGGAAAATTTGCTTACCCGGTTGAAAAATGGGGAACTGACCTTCAGTCTGAGCACGAGAGATATCTTGTTGAAAAACATTTTGAAAGCCCGGTAGTATTATTTGACTATCCGAAAGAAATAAAAGCTTTCTATATGAAACTAAACGATGACAACAAAACCGTAGCAGCTATGGATGTTCTTTTCCCTGGTATCGGTGAGATCATCGGTGGATCAGAGAGAGAAGCAAGATTAGATGTTTTAAAACAGAAAATGGCAGATATGCACGTAGATGAGCACGAACTTTGGTGGTATCTTGATACCAGAAAATTTGGTTCTGTACCACATGCAGGCTTTGGTTTAGGACTTGAAAGATTAGTTCTTTTCGTAACAGGAATGACGAATATCAGAGATGTAATTCCTTTCCCTAGAACACCGAAAAGTGCTGAATTCTAGAACAATAAAAAAAGCCTTAATCACAAGTTAAGGCTTTTTTTATTATTTAATAGTTTATTATATTAGGGTAAGTAATGCAAAAATCATGCTAAATGTGTTTTTTATCAAATAAATTTATTAAATTCGTAGAATATGTTATGTTAAAACGCAAATAAGAATATGCTTAAACAACACTTACAACTCAAATTAGGACAGAAGCTGGCCCCTCAGCAGATCCAGTTGATGAAGCTTATTCAGCTTCATACTCTTGAATTTGAAGAGGAGTTGGAAAGAGAGTTAGAAGAAAACCCAGCTTTGGAAATTGCGAAAGAAGATTCTAAGGAAGATGAGTATTCTTCCCTTGAAGATGCTTATCAGGATGAGGGTACAGAAAGCATTGAAACAGATTTCGACGTCAATGAATATATCTATGACGATGAACCAAGCTATAAAACCGCATCCAGCAACTACTCTCCGGATGATGAAGAATTTGATAACGAGAGTCTTTTAACGGAAGGCCAGTCCTTATATGATTATCTTACGGAACAGATTCACCTGGTGAATATCGGTAATGAAGATCTGAAGATTGCAGAATACCTGATCGGGAATTTAGATACAGACGGATATCTGAGAAGAGAGATCAAATCTATTGTTGATGATCTTGCTTTCTCACAAGGAATTTACACTACTAAAGAAAGAGTGGAGGATATCCTTGAAAATTATATTCAGAAACTGGATCCACCCGGAGTAGGAGCTAGAGGTCTCCAGGAATGTCTTTTACTACAGATTGAAAAGAAAGTAAGCTCAGATAAAGCGGTTTCTTTGGCTGCCAATATCTTAAGACATCAGTTTGAAGCTTTAACCAATAAGCATTATAACAAAATCATTCAGAAATACGATATTGAAGAAGAAGATCTGAAAGATGCTTTGGATGAAATATCAAAATTATCTCCTAAAGTTGGAGGAAATTTTGATACACAGACAATTACAATTAATCAGGAGATTATTCCGGATTTTGTTATTCAGGTGAAAGACGGGCAGGTAATTCCTATGCTGAACAGCAAGAATGCACCTACGCTAAGAGTTTCCGAAGAATATAAAGATATTCTGACCACCTATTCCCATGATAAAAATTCATCGGAACACAAACAGGCTGCTTTATTTATCAAGCAAAAACTAGATGCCGCAAAATGGTATATTGATGCCATTAATCAGCGTCAGAATACCTTATTACAGACGATTACAGCCATTGTGAAGTTCCAGAAGGATTATTTCATCACGGGTGATGAAAAGTCTCTGAAACCAATGATTCTGAAGGATGTTGCAGATATTACAGGGTTTGATATTTCTACCATTTCAAGGGTGGTAAAAAGTAAGTATGCAGATACGCCTAATGGGATTGTATACCTTAAAGATCTGTTCTCGGACAGCTTAACGAACGACGATGGAGAAGAAGTTTCTACCAAGGAGATTAAAACCCATCTTCAGGAAGTTATCAGTAAAGAAAATAAGAGAAAACCACTTACAGATGATGCATTAGTAGTTATTCTGAAAGAACAGGGTTATAATATTGCCAGAAGAACGATCGCCAAATATCGTGAACAACTCAATATTCCTGTTGCAAGGTTAAGAAAAGAACTTTAACAATATAAAAAAGCATTTCAATTTGAAATGCTTTTTGTTTTTCTCTAGCTTTTTTCGCTTTCCGTCAGCTCTGCTTTACATTTTCTAACCCGAGCTCTCTCATAGAAATCTCCCTCATTTCAACCTTTCTTATTTTTCCGGAAATAGTCATTGGGAATTCATCTACAAATTTCCAGTATTTCGGTACCTTATAATGAGCAATTCTTCCTTTGCAGTATTCCTGCAGTTCTTCTGCAGTGATAGTAAATCCTTTTCTCACTTTTACCCATGCCATTATTTCTTCCCCGAATTTTTCACTGGGAACACCAATGATCTGGACATCAAGAATGTTGGTATACGTATATAAAAAATCTTCAATTTCCTTAGGTGAAATATTTTCTCCACCACGAATGATCAGATCTTTTATCCTTCCTGAAATGGTAATATAGCCATCTTTATCCATTACTGCCATATCTCCGGTATGCATCCAGCGGGCATCATCCAGTACCTTCTTCGTATTTTCAGGATCATTCCAGTACTTTAGCATGACGGAATAGCCTCTGGTGCAAAGTTCGCCATGCTCCCCACGTTGTAAAATTCTGCCACTTTCATCAACGATTTTTATCTCAAGATGATCCTGAACAGTTCCTACAGTACTGACTTGTTTTTCCAGCGGTGTTCCTATTAAAGTCTGAGTAGATACAGGTGAAGTTTCTGTCATTCCATAGCAAATACTCATTTCCTTAATATTCATCATGCTTTCTACTTTCTTCATGATTTCAGGAGGGCATACAGAGCCCGCCATAACACCGGTTCTTAAGCTTGAAAAATCATAGGTGTTAAAATCTTTTACTGCCAGTTCAGCAATAAACATAGTGGGTACTCCATACAAAGAAGTGCATTTTTCGTCTGAAACAGCTTTTAAAGTGATCTCAGGATCAAAACTGTCGTTGGGAATAACCATACAGGCTCCGTGAGCCGTGCAGCACATATTTCCGATGACCATTCCAAAGCAATGGTAAAAAGGTACAGGAATGCAGACGCGGTCTTTTTCAGTATATTTTAGTCTGATACCAATAAAATAACCGTTATTGAGAATATTGTGATGAGAAAGGGTGACTCCTTTCGGAAAGCCGGTTGTTCCGGAAGTATATTGAATATTAACCGGATCGTCAAACTGTACATGCTCTTCAAAACTGTGAAGCATTTCATCTGAAATTTCCTGTCCGTTATTCACAAATTCCTCCCAGTTTTCATCGAAGAATATTTCATGTTCAAGGGTTGGACATACTTCTTTTGCATATTCAACCATTTCTTTATAATTACTGGTTTTAAAACTTAAAGAAGAAAAAATAAAACGAACTTCAGACTGATTAAGTACATAGGTCACTTCATGAGTTCTATAGGCCGGATTGATATTCACTAAAATAGTTCCTATCCTTGCTGTTGCATACTGCAAAAGTACCCATTCATAACGGTTGGAAGACCAGATCCCGATTCTGTCGCCTGCTTTTGCTCCTAAAAATAATAAAGCTTTTGCAACAGCTGTTGTTTGATTATAAAATTCCTGATAAGTAGCTCTGTAATCCTGATGAACGCAAACTAATGCTTCCTGACGGGGATATTTTTCAACAGTACTTTTAAGATTGGCTCCGATGGTCTGGCCTAATAATGGAACCTCAGAAGTTCCATACACATAAGATAAGGGCATAGTTTAAGATTTGGTGGAATAAAATTAATAATTATATCCCGAACTATGCCTATGTATATTAATTTTCCTGAGAATCTATTTCTTTAAGCTGCTTCAGATTTTTATCAAGCTTTCTGATAATAGTACCATATACCAGCCTGTAGTAAAACCAGATCATAGAAATAGCAAGCAATGTACTTACGACAATCCCCACGATAATAATGGTAAGATTGGAACCACTTGGCTGTATATTCTGAGAATCTAATATATAAAAGATAAAAGCAACCAATACAAAAGTGAATATCAGCAATAGTACAATGCTGATGAGAATGAAAGCATTCACTGTTGTTTTGAACTTAATGATTCTGGTGATAAGACCCTTCAGATTTTCCTCAATCTTGATTCTTCGGTAATTCTGGTAGAATTTCAATACAAAATATGCTGTGATCAATAAACTTAAGACCTTGATAGCTAAATAAGCATGGCCGAAGTTGTTTTCTACTTCAGGAGCTTCCTGAGCACCTAATCTCTCCAGCATTTTACGGAAACTGTCTGATTCCTCTTCCGGGAAAAAGTAAAACAGTCCCAATACTGAAAAGAACAGTAATTCTACGACGCTGATCCAGAAAATATATTTCACATAGTTACGTGACTTTCTATTCAACATCTGAAGAATCTCAGTGTTGTCATATTTATGTTGTACAGGTTGTTCCTGCCATGTTTTCTTAAAGCTATCTAAATCAAATTCAGGCATATTTTTCCATCTGTTCTTTAAGGGTTTTCTTTAATCTGTTCATTTTTACGCGTGCATTAACTTCAGTGATTCCGAGGTTTTCTGCAATGTCCTTGTAAGGCAGATCGTCAAGATACATCATGACAATGGCTCTTTCCACATTAGGAAGAGTCTTGATTACAGTATACAAAAGTGATACCTGCTGCTGTTTTTCATCGTCATCTTCCACAAAATCCCTGTGATTAACGTCCAGCTCATTCGTAGGAAGGCTTTTGCTTTTTTTTCTAAAAAGAGTAATGGCGGTATTGAGCGCTACACGGTACATCCATGTTGAAATTTTGGAATTTCCTTTGAAGGAATCATAACTTCTCCAGAGCTGTAACACGATTTCCTGGAAAAGATCCTCTTCATCTTCCAGAGAATTGGTGTACAAACGCGATACTTTAATAATCAGTCCCTGATTATCTTTGATAAGCTGCGCAAATTCTTTTTCTCTGGAATCCATAGATATATAATGGCACGAAGATAATAATAAAGTAGTAATTGGTGAAAATTATAATTAAAAATCGTAAAACGGTAAAAAAAGGAAAATTGAAGAAGGACTAGAGAACTCAATTTATATTTAAATAATACTCTATATTTTCATCAAAAAGCAAAGGAAAGATATTTTTCAATCAATATTATTTGTATGGGATTAAAAACTCTTGAGTCCTTTTACTCTTTACCTTTTTACCACAAAATTTGTGTACCTTTGCCTCCGCGAGAAAATCGGCTTGTTGATTCTTGTTTCGGCAAGGGTAGGAAAGTCCGGACACCATAGAGCAGCAAAGCGGATAACATCCGTCACCCGTGAGGGTAGGACAAGTGCAACAGAAAGCAAGTACAGTTCGGCTGTAGTGAAACCAGGTAAACTCTTTGCGGTGCAATGGTAAGTATATCGGTTCTTTTCAGCAATGGAAATAGGGGCGGCTCGTCCTGAAAACCGAGGGGTAATCAGCTCAAGTATTGCAGCAATGTAATACGTAGATAAATAACAGGCGCTTCTTCGGAAGTACAAAATCCGGCTTATATATTTTCTCGTGATTTTTTTAAAGATGGAAGT
>CBFQYI010000283.1:0-6062 GCA_965720825.1 uncultured Chryseobacterium sp.
AAATTCATTCTTTGGTTTGAAGGATTAATTGACAAATTCACACACTGGATCACCGGAATTCTTGAATGGTGTCTGAAAACGACCTTAAGAAGAATTTCAACAGTAGTGATTACGTTTATTGTTTTAATCAGTTCATTCATGCTGGTAGCATTCGGATTCATCGGAGGTGAGTTCTTCCCGCCAATCGACCGTGGTCAGTTCCTGGTACAAATGGAATTGTCAAAAGATGCAACCGTTGAAAAGACAAACCAATTAACGTTAGACGTTGAGAAATTCTTAAGAAATGATAAGGATGTTGTAGATCTTATTACAACTGTTGGACAGCAGTCTACAGGTTTTGGTGGAGCTCAGGCAACAACATATCAGTCTGAGGTTCAGGTAAACTTAACAGATAAATCTGAACGTACAGAAAGTACCAACATCAAAGCTGCAAAAATTAAAAGACAGCTGGAAGAGAAATTCACAGGAGTTGAATTTAAAACAGCTCCAATCGGTATCATGGGGGCTGAAAATGCTCCAATTGAAATGGTAGTAACCGCTCCGGATAACGCTACAGCAGTAAAAGAAGCAACAAGAATCCTTGAACTATTGAAAAAAGTTCCTGGAGCAGTAGATGCAGAATTGTCAACAGATACAGGTAGCCCTGAAGTTCAGGTAAGTATTGACAGAGATAAAATGTCTGCTTTAGGTTTAAACCTTTCAAGTGTAGGACAGACGATGCAGACTGCATTCAACGGAAATACAGACGGAAAATTCAGAGCCGGAGAATATGAATATGACATCAATATCCGTTTTGGAGATGTAAACAGACAATCTATTGATGACGTTAAAAACCTTATGTTTACAAACCCTCAGGGACAGCAGGTTCGTCTAAGCCAGTTTGCGGATGTAAAAATGGGTTCAGGACCAAGCTTACTTGAGCGTAGAGATAAATCTCCTTCTGTAAAAGTAAGAGCTAAAGCAGTAGGTAGACCAGTAGGAGACGTAGCTAATGAGTGGGCGAACCAGTTCATGAACAGCACCAAAAAACCTGTAGGTGTAGATTACATCTGGAGTGGAGATATGGAGAACCAGCAGGAAGGTTTCGGTACGTTAGGAATTGCATTATTGGCCGCTATCGTATTGGTATACCTGGTAATGGTTTCCCTATATGACAGTTTCGTATATCCTTTCGTGGTATTGTTCTCAATCCCGCTAGCGATGATCGGGGTAATGGTAATTCTTGCCTTAACTGCCAACTCGCTGAACATCTTCACCATGTTAGGGATGATCATGTTGATTGGTCTGGTAGCGAAGAATGCGATCCTTATTGTTGACTTTACGAATGCGAGAAAAGCAGCAGGTGCCAATACTCACGACGCCTTGGTACAAGCCAATCACGCACGTCTTCGTCCGATCCTGATGACCACCATTGCGATGATCTTCGGTATGTTACCGATCGCATTGGCAACAGGGGCCGGAGCTGAAATGAACAAAGGTCTTGCATGGGTAGTAATCGGTGGTTTGACATCGTCACTATTCCTTACTTTGATCATTGTACCGGTAGTATACTCTCTATTTGACTCTGTTCTGAGAAGAATGGGTAAAGATACTAAAGTAGACTACGAAGCTGAAATGAAGGCAGATTACGTACACAGAGAACTGAATGAAGACGGATTTACTCCTAAGCATTTAGACAAATAAATTAAACCTTTAATTAACCCAAAGCGCCTCAGATTTTCTGAGGCGCTTTTTTGTTGATATTTGATGATTTAAAATTGGGTTATAGTTATATAGGTTTTGGCTAAAGCCGTTGGATGGGTTTTATTATTGTAAATGGGCTAAAGCCCATTTCTATTGATGAGTAATTAGTGCATTGAAATATTCAATAGGAGCGGGCTCTAATCCTGAGCTTAGACGAAGGAAGCCCGCTTAAATTTATAACAGCCAATATTGGCTTTAGCCAAAACATTACATCCGGTTTTGGCAACAAAAAAGCTCCCAGTAAAAACTGGAAGCTCTTCTATATTGTAGTAGAAAAAATTAATCTGCCATAGCCTCTCCGGACTTTCTGTAAACGAAGTTTCCGTAGATATGTCTTCTTGCAAAACGGCTTGGTGAATCAGCATTGATCATTTTGATATACGTATTTCTTGGAACGCCCATATATTCATACATATTTCCGTTTAAGTGCTGAACCGTTAAAATTGATTTCTCAAGATAAAAATCCTGAATATTAGATTTTGTAATGGTTTCAGTATATTCTTCTTTATATTTTTCCTGTGTTTCAGGATTAATACTTACCAAAAAGTGGTATGCCTCAATCACAGACTTACTTTTTTCTTCTGCTTCCTCCTTACCTGCTTCATCATTAATGAATTTATCAGGATGGGTATCTTTCATCACATTTCTGTAAATCGTCTTTAATTCTCTTAAAGTAACGTTTTTATCAACTCCAAGAAGGGTTCTGTGTTCACCAATTTTTTTCATATCTCTAATCCTTATTTTCGGGGTGCAAAATTAAGGATTTAAATCTAATAAACCATAACTTATTCATTATTAATTTGTTTTAATTTTGAATAGTTCTGAAAGTAAAAGGAATAGGGATTAAAAATTTCAAATATTGTGCTTTTATTCTCCATGAAAATACTCATAGGCATAACCTTCTAAATCTCCATCTGTTGATATTAAATTATTCTTTTCATCATAAATTTTAAAAGACTGTTGTATGCTGCCAATACTTGCAGAGCCATCTAAGCCCAAAAGGATTGTGTAAAATGTATCAGTAAGAAGACCTGAAACTATCTCTTTTAATTTTTCGGTTTGAATTTCGTCCAAATTTAATTCTTCAATTTTTTTTGAAGTCATGCTTCTATATTCCATTTGATTATCGAAACTGGAATGAAGAATATTTTGTTTCTCTAAATAAAAGTTTTTTACAAATTCTTCTGGAGACATTTTATGTAAGTTTGTTAAAGTTGGAATAAAAGTATAAAATTTAATCTTTATATCAATTCTAATATCAATAGTACTGAAAAATATCCCAGTTTGATTTCACGGCTAATTAAACTCCGAATACAAATTTTTATTCAGTTTAAAATAAATAAACCCATTCTTAAAATCAATAACCGTATTGAACCTTTTTAACAACTGATTTCCAAAAAATCCCGCCATTTTTTCTGTGGAATCAATTCCCTCTGTAGAACCGGAAAGCGTAATCGGAAGGTTATAAAGATATTTCTGAGCGAATTTAACGGCCGGACAAAGAACAACAGGCATTTCATATACAGATCCATCAGAACCCTGTGCTGTGGCTTTGCCTATTGTTTTCATGGTTGTTACCAGAACATTCTTTTTTGCAAAAGGAGAAGCTATCGTAAGCACATCATCCGCTCCGCTGTCAAGACCAAAGAATCCCGGGTATTCTTTATCATTCACAATGATACTGCTTTCTACTGCAGTGTAGTTGTCGAGCATATGGAGTTTTATCTTTTCTTAGACTGTTAAATCCACAGACAGATCATCTTCTTCATAAAACCGGATTTCATTTCTATGATAATTAATTTCAATGAGTTTACCCTTCATCAGATCTGTTCCAAAGACTCCATCGAAATGGGCAGATTCATAAGGAATAAGTGTAAATTGTATTTCTTTTTTCTTGATATTTCCAAACTGTACCGTATTGTGGCTGCTATAATCTACAGTATTCACTCCGTTAGAACCTCTGTTCTCAGACTTTCCATCAATTTTCAGTGGAATCTTTTTCTTTGAATTACTATTAATCACAGAGCCATCAGCACCTGTATCAAAAAGGAATTTAATACTGTCGGTTTTGTTCACTTTACAATACACATACACGGAATTGTTTTCCAGAGAAAAGGGAAGGATAGTAGGTGTTTTTTGAGCAGGTACTGTTACACACAATACCAAGGTCAGGAAAATAACAATTGACTTCATGGAGTAGTTTTAAAAACGAAAATAGAGGAAATGAGGACTTTTACAAAGAAATAACAAGCCATTAACCCACTTTTAACCGTTCCTTAACCGTTCGCCGTAAACTTTACCAATAAAAAACAGCACCCGATCTGAGTGCTGTTGTTCTATTTTTTAATGATTCAATCTTTTTAATAAGCCTACGGCTGATCACAAGTTCTCTTCAACTTGGTGAAAATCTTATCAAAATCCTTGTAAGAGGTCTCTTCATTATCACGCTTTTGTCTGAAACTGCTGTTGGCACAGTTGTGAAAACCCAGACCAATCATATCAATTAATGCATAATCTTCTTTTTGAGGGTCATTCATTTTGGCATCAAATCTTGCCATAACGCCCTTTGGATCAGCATTGTTTTTGCTTTTAAGTTCAGTATACGCTCTCCAGGCTGCAAACATCTTTTCTCTGTCAGGAGAAGATATGGCATCAATCTGTTCTCTGCAGGTATCGTAATATTTACTGTTTTTCAATGTGAAAGGATCAGAATACGCAAGGATTTCTTCTTTATTAAGCTGGTATTCATTTTCAAAAGAATCAATGGTTTCTTCCATTAATTTTTTCCATTGGGGAAGATCAATTACTTTAAGGCTGTACAATTCCTTTTTCTTTTCTTCATACTGCTTTTCCAGTTCCTGTAGATAAGTTTCTTTGTTTTTACGGATTTCGTCAAGCTGGGCAATTTTAAAAACAGGTTGGGTATCAAATACAACGCCATTGAACTGATACAAAAGTTTATTGATCCCGTCTATTTCTTCTTTTTTATATTTGGCCGGGTCAAAATACCCTTTATTGTCACAATTAAAAGTCTGATAGCTGTAAGGGGTCAGATTGTTTGCTTTTGCAGGAGTTTTTTGCCCCCAAATAGTAATGGATAAGGCCAAAGCAAGCCCGATCATCATTTTTTTCATGTACATAACCTGTTGAAAGAATCCGGATTTTCTGAATTTCTATGCAAAATTAAGGCTTTAAATTCGAAATATAAAGGATTAAATAGATTTTCTCAATGGTTTTTGCAAATTTTATATGAATTTTATACTGACAATTTTATATTTTAAAAATCTAAGATCGCTAAATTCTAAAAAATGAATAGTAATAAACTGATACAGAGCTGTTTTTGTTAATAATAATTACTTACTTCAATAAGATTATGATCCGGATCACGGAAGTAAACTGATTTGATTTTTCCTACCGCTCCGGTTCTGTCTACGACTCCTTCAATGATTTCTATATTTTTCTGTCTGAGCTCTTCCATTATCTCATGAACATTTGTCTCTGCAATGAAACAAAGATCAGCAGAACCACAGGTTGGAAGCTCTGCTTTAGGCTCAAATTCATGCCCTTTCTGATGCAGATTAATCTTTTGATTTCCAAAGATGAGTGCTTTTCTGTTCTCTCCAAAAGTAACGACTTCAAATCCCATAACATGAGTGTAAAATTCAATAGTCTTTTCAATATCTGCCACCGTTAAAACAAGATGGTCAAGGTTTTTAATTTCCATACATTAATTTTTTAAACAATAATGCTGATCAAAATTAAGGCTATTTGGAAGATTGTTGTCCTGTAATTGATTGTTTTTTTAGATTTAAAATAATAGATTTACAGACATTAACACGAAGCCATGATCTATTATTTTTTTCTTCTTTTTATTATTGCCGTTTTGGGAGCAATCTCTTATCTGATAATGCGTTTTTTCAGTAAATGGACCCGAAATAGTCAATATGTAGCATTTTTTAATACTCTGATATTTATTGCATCATTTTTTCTGGTGTCATTTATCAGTCTTTTAATCTTCTTTTCTACCGTTGACTTTTCCAGGTAGCAAAGCTTCTTTTCTGAGAATTAAACAAGCCATAAAAATATTAATCATAAGGGCTGCCCATACATTCAACCCATAAAAAAGCTCATAATCATGACGTGTTTCATTATAAAACAGATTCTTAACGATTCTGAAAGTTATGGCTGTGGTGGTGACAGCATAACTTAAAATCATATAAGTTCTATGTCTGTTCACATTTCCTTTTTTGATAAAAAGTATGGCGGCAACAGTGAAATAAGCCCAAAGGACATCCTGTATCAGAAATCCTGTAATTCCG
>CBFQYI010000284.1:0-6048 GCA_965720825.1 uncultured Chryseobacterium sp.
ATACTTCTCTCGAAAGGTTTACCAGACGTAAAAACGAAACCTATTTTGACAAAATTTTTATCAACGAAAAAGAGTATCACTTTTCTGTTTTCAGAAGTGATGTTTATATTTTTCTTGAATTTGAAGAAGTTTTGGTTAATCCTGATAAAAGAATTTCCAATAAATATGATAACTTTTACATCATTGATAATGAGAAGGAACTCTGGAATCATCTTCTGGAAACCTTGTCAAAGGTTGTCAACTATGACCGGATGATGGTCTATAAATTTATGATGGATGGCTCGGGGAAAGTAATTGCAGAAAAGAAAAGTGAAAATATGGAGAGCTTTCTGGGTCTTCATTATCCAGAGTCTGATATTCCGAAACAGGCAAGAGATCTTTATCTCAAAAAAAGGAAAAGAATTTTCAGTAATGTATATGCTGATACAGTTCCTATTTTAAGTAAAAAAGCAGAGAATATTGATCTTACTTTTTCAGCGTCCAGAGGGATGTCTCCGGTTCATGGACAATATCTGAAAAATTCTGGAGCAGCTTCCAGTTTTAGTGTTTCCATTATTATTGATGATCATCTTTGGGGGTTGGTAACCTGCCAGAATGTAGAACCCAAACATATTGATCTTGAAGACAGGGTACAGGCTGGAATTTTTACAACGCTTGCTGCTAATGCCTATTCATCTTTTAAATCGAAAAGTGAACTGAATTACCGTTTTGAACTGAATGAGAAAGTGTCTCAGATGAAAACGGAATTTTTAAAGCATCATAATCTGTTTGATTCTCTTATCGAATGTAAAACGGAGATCAGAAAATTACCTGAAGCAGATGGATTAGCCATTGTTTCGGATGAAAGTATAATTACAGACGGCAGCACCCCTGATTCTGAAAGAATCGTAAGAATTGCGCAATGGGCTCTTAATAATACAGATGAAGGTATTTATGTAAGTCAAAATTTCCTTAAAGATTATGGTAAAGAACTTGAACTGACTGAAAATGCAGCAGGAATTGCGATCTATTTTATTGAAAGGGATAAAAATGAAATGCTGATCTGGTTTAGAAAAGAGTTTGATGAACATATCAACTGGGCAGGAAATCCGGAGAAAAAAGTAAGTGTATTTTCTCAAAACGGAGAGGAAAGACAAATGATATCACCAAGAACATCATTCCGTATTTTTACAGAAAATATTAAAGGTCATTCTAAAAGATGGAATTCCAGAAATATAAGTGCTGTGCAGGCTGTAAGGGATTTGATCCTGGAAACTTCCCATAAAAATTACAATGCCATTAAAAGGCTTAATGATGAGCTTAAAAAAGTGAATGAGGAACTTGACAGTTTTTCTTACACCATCTCCCATGACCTGGGAACGCCTCTTACCGTAATGAAACTGAATGCACAGATGCTTTTGGGAAATCTTGCAGCTGATGCTGAAAAAAGTAAGACCAAGATTAATTCGATTATTGAGGAAATCGACAATATGGCAGAAATGATGCATGATGTACTGCAGCTGAGCCGGGCCAAGCATAGCGAAATCCAACTTGAAAATCTGAAAACCGCTCATACGATTGAGAAAATATCTGAAAATGCCAAGATGACTTATGGCAGTCCGAACAGTGAAATTATCATTAAAGAATGCCCTGATGTATTGGCTGATAAAACGATGCTTCATCAGGTGTTTTTGAATATCATCAACAATGCTGTGAAATATTCTTCCCATAAAGAGCTTCCGAAAGTGGAAATTGAAGGCTCAGAGGACGGGCAGACCATTATTTACCGGATCTCAGACAACGGTATCGGTATTCCTGTGGAGGAGAAGCATAAAATGTTTAAAATCTTCAACCGGATGGATAATGCCAAGAAGTTTAAAGGAAACGGAATAGGGCTGTCTATTGTACACCGCATTATGAAAAGATTGGGCGGAAATGTGGATTTTGAAAGTAATAGTGAGGGTACTTCCTTTATTTTAACGTTCAAAAAGCCTTATATTTGAGAAACTATTAAAACGTTATTTATGGTATCAGAATATCTTAAACAGAATACAGCAGAGTATCACGATGCAGCAGAAAAACTTTTTAATTCTGAAAAGATTTTCAACAAAACTTTCACTTTAGAAGATTATAAAAAAATTATTCATACCAATTACCTGATGCTTCTTCACAGTGAAGATAAAATTTTCAGCAACCTTTCTGATAAGTATGCAGAAAAACTTCAGCTTAATGCAAGAAAGAAGCTTTCTCTTATTGAAAAAGACCTGAAAAGTCTTTCCCTGGGAAATCAGGAAGTTTCTCATCCCCTTGAGTTCAATAATGAACATGAGGCACTTGGAGCGATGTATGTCATTGAAGGTTCTACTCTTGGTGGAAATGTAATTGCAAAGCAGCTTTCTAAAACGGATGGTTTTGATGAGGTTACCTTCAACTTTTTCGGATGTTATCAGGAGAATACGGGTCCAATGTGGAAAAACTTCAAGGAAGTTCTGGATACCGAAGTTGCTGAAGAAAACTATAATGAAGTGCTTTCCGGTGCGAAAAAACTATATACGTTTTTACTGAACGTCAACTAATTTATTTTAATTCTAATTAAATTCCTGAAAAATTGCTCAATTTTTCAGGAATTGTTAAATTTGGGGAGTTTCAAATTTAAACTTAACTAACAAAAAATAATTTTTAAAAAGTAACAATATGAAAGTAACTGTAGTAGGTGCAGGCGCTGTAGGAGCAAGCTGTGCAGAATACATCGCAATGAAGAACTTCTGTTCAGAAGTAGTTTTGGTAGACATTAAAGAAGGGTTTGCTGAAGGAAAAGCAATGGATTTGATGCAGACAGCATCTCTTAACGGATTTGATACGAAAATTACGGGTACAACAGGAGATTACAGCAAAACTGCAGGTTCTCATGTAGCAGTAATCACTTCAGGGATTCCAAGAAAACCTGGAATGACAAGAGAAGAATTGATCGGTATCAACGCGGGTATCGTGAAAGAAGTTACTGAAAACTTAGTAAAACACTCTCCGGAAGTAATCATCATCGTGGTTTCTAACCCAATGGATACGATGGCTTACCTTGTTCACAAAACTTCAGGTCTTCCTAAGCACAAAATCATCGGAATGGGTGGTGCATTAGACTCTGCAAGATTCAAATACAGATTGGCTGAAGCATTAGAAGCTCCAATTTCTGATGTTGACGGAATGGTAATCGCTGCTCACAGTGATACGGGTATGCTTCCATTATTGAGCAAAGCGACAAGAAATGGTGTTCCTGTAACTGAGTTCTTAAGTGATGAGCAACAAAAATATGTCATCGAAGAAACTAAAGTAGGAGGAGCTACGCTTACGAAATTATTAGGAACTTCAGCTTGGTATGCTCCAGGTGCAGCAGTTTCTGTAATGGTTCAGGCGATTGCTTGTGATCAGAAGAAAATGATCCCTTGTTCTTTAATGCTTGAAGGAGAATACGGACAAAACGATATCTGCCTTGGTGTTCCTGCTATCATTGGAGCAAACGGAGTAGAATCTATTGTAAACGTAACGCTTACTGCTGAAGAGCAATTGAAATTCGCTGAAGCTGCTAATGCAGTAAGAGAAGTGAATGGAGATTTGAAATTTTAATTTACTGAATTTTATATAAAAAGAAACCGTACCGAAAGGTGCGGTTTTCTTTTATATAAAGTGGTATGATTATTTTTTTAAATGATTATATAACTTTAGAATAATATTATCAACAGTCCCATCTTTAGTAAACTTAACAACTGATTCTTTTGCACTATCATTGATATAAAACTTATTTTTTCCTTTTTCTATATTAACATCCAGTATTTCATATTTACGTAAAGATTTAATAAAACTATTATAATCAATTTTAAGTTTGTTTATTCCACTATATCTGGGTGAAATTACTTTGTGCTCCCATTGTCTACCCAATCTTCCATTACTATAAAATAACTTGAAAAACTGATTGAAAAAAAACTTTAAGGATTCATTGTATTCATCAATATTTGTATGTTTAATAGTTAATGATGTATCGAAGTAATTATCATTTGTACAATCTATAAACTGGTTTTTATTTAAAACAAAGGATGTATTTGTAAGTTTAATATTTAATATACTGCAATTAATAAATTGTGTTTGTTTATTAAAATGACATTTCGAGAAATCATTATAATTATCAAAATGGCTTTCACATATTATCTTATCAGAAAAATTGAATCTTATACTTTTTTCTGAATTTAAATTAACTATTCCTAAGTTTTTTATAGTATTTGGCGAATCAGAAAAAATACTCATCAAAAGGTCAGTATTATTTTCGATATTATTATCCTTAAACTTATTATTCAATGTTAAACTAAGACTAAATAAGTTTGCAATAAATTTTTTCTTATTTATATTTTGATTATCAAGTGATAATATCTGATCTTTTATCCCATAGATTAGCATTAATTCTTCGTCTCTCCAATTATAAATTCTATTTAGAATATCATTGTTAAATGCAGAGCCATACCAACAACTTTCAATAATTATTTCAATAAATTTTTGGCTAACTAGCCTATCTAAGTCTTCTTGTCTAGAGTAAGAGATAAACTCGGATACATAAATACTTTTAAATAAATCTGCAAGAAAATCATATCTAAAAATTATTGATTGATCATTTATTTTCAAAAAAGGATGAGATTTAAATGCTTCAACATTGTTTGAGTCAATATTTCCTTCTATTGACTTTTGAATTTCAGACTTTAAATCTTCAAGTCGAATAATTCCTCTATTATAAACAGAAAAATCTATGAAAAATTTAATTTGTTTATCAACATCGATCTGACCGACTCTAATTTTTTCTCTCTCACATACTCTATATATTATGTAGTCAGTTTTAATTTTATGATTAAGATATTTTGATATTAAGTCTGTTTCTGTAAAGTTTATTTCTTCTGATTCATTGTTGATAATTGTCCTTACTATGTCAAGAATATAAGGATGGAAAATATATTCAAGCTCGTTAGTTACAGAAGGATATTTAAACTCATTTGCAATTTTTATAGCTCTATTTGTTTTCTTATTGTTATTATTAAAAGAAATATTAAATAACTCTTTTGCTTGATCTTCATTAAAAGGTTCTAATTCTATTGTTTTAAAATAATCATTATTTAGGTTACTATTGCTCCAAAAATATGTTCTACATGTAATTATTACCTTTGCATAGCCTAGCTCACTACTAAATTTTTTTATTGACTCAATAAATTCATTTACGTTAAAATTTGAAATCTTTGATATTACTTCATCCAAACCATCAATAATTATTAATATATTCCCTGCATCCAGGTTGATTTTAAATAATTCTTCTGATAATTTTTCATCAGAATTATCATATGTATCAAGAAGTGCTTCGTAGAAATTATATATATTTATATTTCCAGAATTTTTATTTTTTAATAGACTATCTTTAATTTGAACAGAGTCAATAAAAAGAACATAAAGATTAGGATTATCCTCAATCAATGTATCAGTTAAATATTGTGCTACTGTTGTTTTTCCTATTCCACCAGTTCCTTTAATAACAAAAATGGGTTCTTCTGCTTGTTCGTACCACGTATTAAAAACATTATTAATGCTTATATTCCTATCTATATTTTTTAATGGAGGAAGTACAAAATTTGATATATTCAGAAATTTTGATTCATCTTCTATTTCAAATTTTGGTGTACAATGTTCCTTTATAAAATCTTCAATATAAAATATATTTAAAGGTCTGAACTTTTCCTGTATATTTTTTTTTCTAATTTCTTTGTTTTTTTGACCTTTTTCAGAGGTAATAAAAACAATCAAATTTTTTTCTTTGAATATTTGAGATTTGTTATCTTTTAAATATTTAAGGGTTTTAGTTTGATTAATACCATTATAAAGATAAAGGTAGTAAGTTGCTTTTTTTTGTACAGTATCAAGTTCACTATATAAAACATATCCGATTTTTTTTGTTATATCCTCTAATTTATCTATTTCTTTAAACAGAGTATTTATTTTGTAAAAGTTTATTATTTTATCGATATAATTATATACTTTAAAATT
>CBFQYI010000285.1:0-6039 GCA_965720825.1 uncultured Chryseobacterium sp.
ATAAGATGACTCCTATTCCATTCCACATGGGAGACCCTGAAAAACTTCTGATGTACGTCAGAAAAGAGCGGTTCAAACAAAATGCATGGACAGAAGAACAGAAACAAGGCAATAAACTGATTACACGCTATTATCTGAATGAAAATGATGAAGGTTTCAGTTCTGATCAGTTATTCAATAAAATTATTTATAATGTTTTAATGGCAGATCCATGGGTCGCTGAAACCTATAAAGATCTGATTATTGCTGACCCTGATGGCTATGATTATACTTTCAAACTAACCAGCCGCGACTGGGATGCTATAAAACCGAGAATGATTTATAACTTTCCTGGCTCTCCTTATGATAAACGCCTGGTAAACGATATCGGTTTCTGGAATTTAATCAAAGATCAGGTTTCTCAGGAAGGGTATGAATTCCTGGCAAATGCCGGAGGATATTATTCCAATACCATCAACTGGAATTCTGCAGAAGCGTTTCCGTATATGGTAGGAGATTTCTCTGCTGATACTACCTACAAAACCATTGAGGAAGGCTATGACAGTATTGCCTATGCAGTAGCCAACACTTATATGGAATATGAAGGAGCACGCATCTGGTCTGAAAACAAATTGATTACTTTCACCAAAGACCATCACTTGACCGCAACTCATAAATACGAATTAACTTTCCTGAATATACAAAGCAACGAAACATGGAAAGTCTACGCCAATTCAATCGTATTGGGTATGCCAAGAAAATCTCTCGAACTTCTGGATCAGAACAACTTCTTTTTTGATGCCAACAGACACCAGAAACTGAACGAAAATATCCGCTCTATCATTATGGAGCCTGCATTTAAAATCCTTATGGGCTTTGAAGGTCCGTGGTGGAGAGAGCTGGGAATTGATTCCGGGCATTCCATTACAGATTTACCGATGAGACAGTGTTATTATTTCGGTACCGATACTGAAACCAAAAACTCAATGTTATTGGGAAGCTACGGTGATATGGAAACAGAAACATTCTGGAAAGCACTTTCTGATGACAAAGTTCTGTTTAAAGTAAGGGCTGCCAGATCTGCCTCATTAGAAGAATTGCATAAGTTCGATGATGTTCAGGCTACAGAATTCATGGTGAATGAATTGATGAACCAGCTGAAAGAATTACACGGAATAGATATTCCTCAACCGTATGTAACCTATTTCAGAGACTGGACAGATGATCCTTACGGCGCAGGATACCATGCCTGGAAAGCAGGTTTCTCCGTAAAAGATGTGATGCCTTATATGAGAAAACCGTTGATGGATGAGCAGATTCATATTATCGGGGAAGCGTATTCTGATCAGCAAGGCTGGGTGGAAGGTGCTTTCTGTGAAGCAGAAAAAATGCTTCAGACCCATTTTAAATTAGACTGGCCCTACTGGTTAGATCCTGAATATTATTTAGGATGGTAACCATGGATCAATAGTAAGATGATGTATATAGTAAGCTCCGGAGTGATCCGGAGCTTTTATTTTTAATATTGACATTGATTGTTTCGTATGACATAAAATTATAACCTGTTATATTCTTATTCCATATCGCCATCATTAGTATTTTCTATTTTTCTAAGGGAATCTTGCGATGATATTTTCCTAACTTTTCAGTTTGAAACGAAATAAAGAATACTTCAGATAATTCATTACATTCTCTGAAATATTCAAAAGCAATTAACTGCAAAACCTCTTTATCATCTTATGACAGATAAAAATTTTAATCCCGGAAAAGGATTTATATTCAGTAAACATGTGCCGGAGGAATTATCACATTTTGACCGTGTCTTTGATGTTTTCAAAGATTTGCTTACCCACACCTCCGGAGATATTGAAGAAGCCTTCGAGTGGCTTGACATGCTTGATCAGGAATATGACATTTTCAGTGATGAATACACCCTTCAGGATTTTGAAGAAGATTTGAAAAAACGAGGCTACATCAGGGAAGAAGATCCTGAAGAAGGCAATACAGGAAGCGGAAAAGGCAAAAATATATTAACTCCTAAACTGGAAGCTGCCCTTCGTGAATATGCGCTGGATCAGATTTTTGGAAAACTAAAGAAAAACGGAGCCGGAAATCATCGTACCAACAAAACAGGAATCGGGGATGAAAGAGATGGCGAAAACCGCTCTTTCCAATACGGGGATGATCTTGCCGCCGTGAATATGACGGAAAGCCTGAAAAATGCACAGATCAACAACGGAATCTCAGACCTTCGCCTGACAGAAGAAGACCTCATCGTAGAGGAAACCAAGCATAAAGCACAAATGAGTACCGTCCTGATGATCGACATCAGCCACTCAATGATCCTGTACGGTGAAGACCGGATTACGCCAGCCAAAAAAGTAGCCATGGCACTCGTAGAACTCATTAAAAGAAAATATCCGAAAGATTCCATTGATATCATTGTTTTTGGTAACGAAGCCTGGCCCATTAAGATCAAAGACCTTCCCTATCTGAAGGTAGGCCCTTATCACACCAATACCGTAGCAGGTTTGGAGCTGGCCATGGATATTCTCCGCAGAAAAAGAAATACCAACAAACAGATTTTTATGATCACCGATGGAAAACCCAGTTGCATTCAGCTTCCCAGTGGTGAATTTTATATGAACAGCTTTGGTCTGGATGAAAAAATTGTGAACCAATGTTTCAACAGAGCTGCACAGGCAAGAAAACTGAAAATTCCTATCACCACCTTTATGATTGCTCAGGATCCTTATCTGCGTCAGTTTGTGGAAGAATTTACCGCTCAAAATAAAGGAAAAGCATTCCTGACCGGATTATCAGGTTTGGGACAGATGATTTTTGAAGATTACGAAAAAAACAGAATAAGAAGAATATAAAGATCAGATTTTAAATTATTTAAAGTAAAAATTGGATCACATAAATAGTAGTACAAGACAATGAAAAACGATATTACATTCAAAGAATTAAAAAAATCCGGTTATACTCATAAAACGATTAATGAGGAAATTCAAGCCAATTTAATTGCCAGAATTAAAGCTAAAGAACCTGTATTTGAAGGACTTTGGGGGTATGAAGACACGGTAGTTCCTCAATTGAAAAAAGCAATTCTTGCCGGTCACCACATCAATTTACTGGGACTGCGCGGACAGGCAAAAACCAGAATTGCAAGAAGCATGGTAAACCTGCTTGATGAATATATGCCCATTGTAAAGGGTTCAGAAATTAACGACAGTCCTTTTCATCCTATTTCAAAGTTTGCCAAAGATCTGCTTGCTGAATTAGGAGATGAAACTCCAATTTCATGGGTACACCGTTCTCATCGTTTCTACGAAAAACTGGCCACTCCCGATGTGAATGTTGCAGATTTAATTGGTGATATAGACCCTATCAAAGCGGCTACGTTAAAACTCCCCTATTCCGATGAACGTGTTTTACATTACGGAATGATTCCACGTGCCAACCGCTCTATTTTTGTTTTGAACGAATTGCCGGATCTGCAGGCCAGAATCCAGGTTTCCCTGTTTAATATTTTACAGGAAGGAGATATTCAGATCCGAGGATTCCAGCTGAGAATGCCGCTTGACATTCAGTTTGTTTTCACTGCCAATCCGGAAGATTATACAAACAGAGGAAGTATTGTAACTCCGCTGAAAGACAGAATCGGATCACAGATCTTCACCCATTATCCAAAAACTATCGCTCTTGCAAGACAGATTACAGAACAGGAAGCATTGATTTCTGCTGAAGATAAAGCACAGATCCAGATTCCTGATCTGGCGAAAGATCTTTTGGAAGAGGTTGCTTTTGCTGCCCGTATCAGCGAATATGTGGATGCGAAAAGCGGAGTCAGTGCCCGTCTTACCATCAGTGCCATGGAAAATTTAATGGCAGCAGCCAAACTACGTCTGATTGAATCCGGTGCAGAAAGGACCACGGTACGTCTGCTTGATTTCATGTCGATCATTCCATCCATCACAGGGAAAATTGAACTGGTCTATGAAGGCGAACAGGAAGGAGCTGATTACGTAGCCAAAATCTTAATTGACAAAGCCGTAATGACGCAATTTGAAAGCCTGTTCCCGCGTATTTCAAAACTGGAAAAAGAAGGGATCAAAACACCATACACTGAACTGATCAGATGGTTCAACAAAAATCATTTAGAACTTAACTACAATGATACAGATGAAGAATTTTATGCTAAACTTGATAAGATAGAACCTCTGACAACTGTAGTGGAAGAAAATACTTCAGAATTGAGCAAAGTAGATCAGAATTTCTGCAAAGAACTTGTATTATGGGCATTAACCATCAGCAATAAAATTGATAAATCTGAAAATCAGAATGCATTCACTTTTGATTCTCCCGGTATTGGCCAATTCTTACGTAACTAAAAATCAGTAAAATAATATAAAAGTAAAACCTTCAGTTCATCTGAAGGTTTTTTATTTTTTAGAAACAGAATCATTTTATACCAGATTGTCATTTTTAAGTACAGCAGAACCGAAAGGATTGTCAACCAACCATAGCCACTCTCCTTCTTCATTTCTTTTCATAACACAGGATGTATTGCCTGTCATATGAATAGAATGTCCATCCGGAGCAGTTCCCGTCATTTCCCACTGATCCTGCCACATCGCCAGGTCATTTACAACAGTGATATGCGGAGTTTCACCTTGAATATCCAGTTGTAAGCGGCAAATCTCATTCATTGCCTTTTCTATCTGCTCAAGCCCTCTCCACTCTCTTCCATCACGGTCTATGTAGACTGCTTCAGGATGAAAACAGTTTAATACTCCTTTTACATCTCCATTTCTGATGCAATACCGAAAATAGGCTACAGCACCAGTTTCTGTTTTTCTGTTAAACTCTTGCATCTACCTTAGATTTCTGGAAATTAATTCCTTTTCTAATACTTTCTTATTTTTATTCCAGCTATTCACAGCAATACCTACAAATAATAGAGGCAGCAATGTAAAAAATCCAAAACCTTCGGTTACGGCACTATAAATTGAAATCCCCACCAATACTCCTAAGACAACTGCATTGACCAACTCGTTGGACTTGAATTTTCTTTTCTTCTCCAGCAGTTCCTGATCGGTTAATTCTGATAATTCTTTTTCCATGGTTTGTTTCAAGTTTTTCAGTTTTTTTCTATTTTAAAACGATAAAATTTAGTATTTCTTTATCCATTTTTATTGAAAGCTAAAATACAATATTGTGGAGACATTTTTTTATTTCTTTTATTTGTAATTTATTTCAGACCCTATATTTCTAAAAATATTGAAGCGTATGGAAGACAACCTGAATTGTATTTACAGAGTTATCAATTTCATGGAAAAGAACTACGATCAGCCTGTTTCTGTAAAGGAACTGGAAGATATCTCTCATTATTCTTACAGGAATATCCAGCGTATTTTCAAATACAGCTGTGGAGAAACAATAGGTGCTTTCCAGCAAAGATTAAAAGTAGAAAATGCCTATAAGCGCATTCTTTATACTCAGGAAAACCTTACCTCCATTGCTATTGAAGTTGGTTTTGCCAATATCGCTTCTTTTTCCAAAGCCTTTAAGCAACATTTTGGGATTTCTCCTAAAACGGCAAGACAAAGTAAAGAACAGCTCCTTTGTGGAGATGCAATCATTCCCATTACCTCAGAGGTCTTGCTGGAACCCGAAATTGTATATCTGAAGCCTGTGCAGGTATATTATCAGAGTATTAACACCTATTATAACAATGAAGAAATTGAAGTGTTGTGGGAAAAGTTCATGGAAAATGATTTCCCTGTCTCTGGAACAGAATATTTTGGAGTTATAGCTGATGAACCGCTAATAAAAACTGAAATCAACTGCCGCTATGATTCATGCTCTTCTGTTCAATCCGGAAATAAAAAGCTTCCTTCAAAAATGATATTCGGAGGTAAATACGCCCGCTTTACCCATCATGGAAGCTACGAAACAATAGACGACACCTATACGAAAATCTATTCCCGCTGGATTTTTAACTCAGGTCTTGAGTTTTCACACACTCCTATCATTGAAAAATATGAAAATTATGCT
>CBFQYI010000286.1:0-6007 GCA_965720825.1 uncultured Chryseobacterium sp.
ATCAGGAAATCCTGAACACAATAGGTTAATGAAAAACCATATCAACAGATTGGTAAAAGAAATTGATTTCTGTATTGCTCAGCTTCAAAACAGTGGATTATAATGGAGGTAAGGAGAATAACCGTCAACATTGCAGGAAGAGTGTATCCGCTGAACGTACCGGCAGCAGAGGAAGAAACTTTGCGTAAAGTAGGGAAGCAGATCGAGAATATGATTAAAGATTTTGAACAGAACTTCGATGTAAGAGATAAACAGGATGCTTTGGCAATGTGTGCCCTGAAACTGGGAACCAATGCAGAAGTAGTTTCTCTGAACTACGAGAAAAATATTAATTCAACCAACGAAAGATTAACGCAGATTAATCAATCGTTGAATGAAATCGGGAAATAGATTTTTTTTCCTGAAAAGTACTGCCTACAATAATTCTAACACATTAAAGGTAAACTCAACGCTAAACAATTACCGAACAAATGTCCATCGAATGGCGTGCCGGACTTCCGGATTACAGACAATGGAAATCAGTTCAAATCGTGTTGATTAGGAGTTTACTCTCAATCTCTGGATTATTGTGGGCTTTTTTTATTGAACAAGGATATGAATACAATTAAAACTCAATATAAATTATGATAGAAGTTATAGTCGGTGTTGTTTGTTTAGTAATCGGAGCGGTCGTGGGAATGTTTTTTTCCAGAAGTTCTCTGAATACTAAAGCAAAATTCATCATAGATGATGCAAAGAAAAATGCCGAAAACCTTATAGAAAAAGCTAACGTACAAGCTGAATCCATAAAGAAAGAAAAGAACCTTCAGGCTAAAGAAAAATTTCTGGAACTGAAATCACAGCATGATGCAGACATTCAGTCCCGCGAAAAGAAAATGCAGGAAGTTGAAAAGAGAACGAAAGACAAGGAACACAAGCTGAATGACGAGCTTAGCAAGACTGGAAAGCTTGAAAAAGATTTAGACAAGCAGATTGCAGATTATGCTAAGAAAAATGAAATTCTTGAAAGAAAGCAACAGGAATTAGATACAGCTACTGCCAAGAAAGTAGAAATACTTGAAAAAATCTCTAATTATACAGCAGATGAAGCTAAAGCAGAATTGGTAGAAACCATGAGAGCTGAAGCTAAAACAAGAGCACAGGCACATGTTCAGAGCATCATGGAAGAGGCTCAGATGAATGCTAAAAATGAAGCGAGAAAAATCGTTATCCAAACGATCCAGAGAATCGGAACAGAGCAGGCTATCGAAAATTCAGTATCCGTTTTCAACATCGAGTCTGATGAAGTAAAAGGTAGAATTATCGGTAGAGAAGGTAGAAATATCCGTGCTTTAGAAGCTGTAACAGGAGTAGAAATTATCGTTGATGATACTCCGGAAGCTATTCTTCTTTCATGTTTCGATCCTGTAAGAAGAGAAATTGCAAGATTATCCCTTCACAGATTGGTAACTGATGGTAGAATTCACCCGGCAAGAATCGAAGAAGTTGTAGAAAAAACAAGAAAACAGATTGAGGAGGAAATCATCGAAGTGGGTAAGAGAACCATCATTGATTTAGGAATCCACGGATTACACCCGGAATTGATCAAAATCGTAGGTAGAATGAAGTACCGTTCTTCTTACGGACAAAACTTACTACAGCACTCAAGAGAAGTAGCTAACATTGCTGCAACTATGGCTGCTGAGCTAGGATTAAACGTAAAATTAGCGAAAAGAGCAGGTCTTTTACACGATATCGGTAAAGTTCCTGAGCAAGAATCAGAATTACCACACGCCCTGTTAGGGATGCAGTGGGCTGAGAAATACGGTGAGAACCCTGAAGTAGTAAATGCTATCGGAGCTCACCACGACGAAATTGAAATGAAGTCATTATTATCTCCGATCATTCAGGTTGCCGATGCGATATCCGGAGCTAGACCGGGAGCAAGAAGACAGGTATTGGAATCTTATATTCAGAGATTAAAAGACCTTGAATCTGCAGCATTAAGCTTCGATGGAGTATCAAGTGCTTATGCAATCCAGGCAGGTAGAGAACTGAGAGTAATGGTAGAGAGCGGAAAAGTAAATGACGAAGTAGCATCTCAGCTTTCTTACGACATCTCTGAGAAAATCCAGAATGAACTTACTTATCCGGGACAGGTAAAAGTAACCGTAATCAGAGAAACGAGAGCTGTGAATATTGCCAGATAATAATCAGAAAAAGATATTTGATAAAAACCTTTCAAGAAATTGAAAGGTTTTTTATTTACAGAGAAGTAAGGAAGCTAAATCCTAAGATTTTAAAGATTTAATTTCTTCTATTTGCTTTTTCAAAAGATTGATATAATCTTCCATATTTTTTAAGATGAATTCAGGAATGCTGTAACTATTATTTATATGAGGAATATCGTCTTCCTTTATATCTTCCACTGTAGTATCCAATGCTTTTGCCATACGTTCCCATTCTTCATCTGAGATTTTAATTTCTCCCTTTTCTCTTCTTTGGTATTGAGACTGTGTCATATGTAATAGTTTAGACATACTTTCTTGAGTGTATTTCTCCTTGCGGGCTTTTATAAGCTTATTTTTTATCATAATTATGTGTTTTGTTATCGCAAATATATTATTATGTTCTGAAATTCACATAAAATTCACATAAAAACCTTGGAATTATTTCAATAGTACTTGATATATTTGAAATGTCAATAAGACACAAAACAATTAAAAAAAATTATTATGAAAAATTCTAAAAGCAAAGATTCTTTAATGATTAAATTTCAAAATTCAAGAATCGACAGAACTAAACTCGATACTATCAATGGTGGAAAACTTGTTCCAACTGCCGGAACAGATACACAAACTGGTCTGACCTCAGATGGTAATCATGATAATAATGTTTCAGCACCAGATTCCTATTATGACGGGACAAGATAATAAAGTCGAATTTCAACAATAATGTAAAAAGGATAATTTTTTATCCTTTTTTTAATTCTATAAAATGATTACAAAACTTAAATATCCATTACTGATTTTCATTCTTTCTTTTTTTGGATGCAAGAAAACAGAAAATTATTCCGAAGTAAGAAAAACTTTAGAACAAGTATTAGTAGACGATCAAAAATTCAGAACGCCAGTTTTTGACTTAGTCAAGCAAGCTCCACTCGATAGGAAAAACACAAAAATCGTTTCTAAAATCATTGATAGTTTAGGATGGCTGGGAGAAAATAAGGTTGGACATGATGCGAATCTAGCTATGTTTTTAGCTATTCAACATGCCGATAAACTAGAAACCATGGAAAAATATTTACCCATTATCAAAAAAGCTTCTGAAAAAGGAAATGCTGATAAAAAGCAAGTTGCATATCTTATTGATAGGGTAGAGTTGCTGAATAATAGAAAACAAATATATGGAACACAACTTTCTTTCAGAGCCAATGGCAAAGCATTTATTGAAAACCTTCAGGATTCTTCCAATGTAAATAACAGAAGAAAGTCCATGAATTTAATTTCTTTAGAAGATTATTTGAAAAAGGTTGATTCTTCAAATAACAAATAACTGAAATATAATGATAGTAATTTATACAGAAGACAAAGACATTACGACTAATCTTGTTATGGATTGGCTTTCATTTTTATATAAAGGAGAAATAAAAAGGATAAATACTGATTTCTTTCAAATACCAACACAAAGCGAGTTTTTTCTTGATATAAGTGAAAGCATAAATGTAAAAGCTATTTGGTACAGAAGACCCGGCAGAAGACCTTTCCCCATCAGAAACATTCCTGAAGATTTAGTAAATGAAAAAATAGAGAATAATAAATTAGAAGCATTATTAATATATTCTGCTAATAAAGAAATTCAAAATATAAATGCACACGATTTAGCAAATAAATACAATGCAGAAAATATTTTGGGAGGCTCTTTAAGATATGAAGTCAATAAATTTGATGTTTTAAGAATTGCTAAAAATACCGGGATAGATATTCCTAAATCTATTCTTACCAATAGTAAATCTAAGCTTATTGATTTTTATAATGACTGTAACGGGGAAATAATTTCTAAAATGCATGACATGTTGCTTTGTGATATAAATGAGACACATTCTACCTATGCAACTTACACAGAAAAAATAGAAATGAGTTTCATTAATAATTTACCTGAGTATTTTTTTATCGCACATTTTCAGGAGAAATTAGAGAAAGAATACGAGATAAGAAGCTTCTATTTGGACGGAGAAATATTTTCAATGGCAATGTTTTCTCAAAAAAATGAACAAACCAGTGTTGATTTCCGAAGATATAATAGAGATAGCATGAACAGGCGTGTTACTTATAAACTGCCATCTGCAATAGAAGATAATATCCGTTTGTTGATGCAAAAATTAAATTTAAATTGTGGCTCTTTAGATATCGTAAAAACAAAGGATAGATATGTCTTTTTAGAAGTTAATCCTGTTGGCCAGTTTGGATTTCTAACCGGAGCCTGTAATTATCACCTGCACAAAAAAATAGCCGAATACCTAATACAATAAATCATGGACAAACACGAATTTATTTCTCTTTTTAAAGAAGAAAGCTATAAGTTACTTCCTATAAATTATCATCTAATAAGAAATGTTTATTATACTAAAGAAGAAGTAAAACGTTTTAATTTACATTACACCGCACACAGTAGCTTTCACCAGACTACTATGTATGATATTTTTTATAATTCCAAGCCTTTAATTATTCTGTAATGAATAGATTTTTTAACTTATACTCCAATTGTATTCCTGTAAAGGGAAGTGAGGAAAGTATTATTGTAGATCTGCAAAATACTGAGCATATAAACGTGCCTAATCTATTGCTTGATGTTCTTAAAAAAACAAGTACTCATACAGTAAATGAAATCAAAAATTTTTTTAATAATGATTTGAATGAAGGTATAGACAACTATTTTAATTATCTGGTAGATATTGATTACGGCTTCTTTTTGGAGAATGTTGAAAGTTTCCCGGAACTAAATTTAGAATGGTACTCCCCATTTAAAGTTAACAGTGCAATCTTAGAAATTAGTGAAGATTGCAAATATGACTTCAATGCTGCAATTAAAGAATTAAGTTCATTAGCATGTTTTAATATTCAAATAAGAATTAATAATCCGGATGTTGATAATGTATTATCCGGTATACTGGATGCAACTAGAAAATCAAGGATCAGGAATGTTGAAATTTTTCTTCCTGAATCATTATATGAAGTGCATCATTTGAAATATCTTGATGATATTGAAAATAGAATTAAAACACTTGTAATTCATAGTGTTAAAGATGAAATCTTAACTAAAGATTTATATGAAAATTCAAAGTATTATATAGATAATAAATTAATTTTTACAACAAGAATCATTAATAGTTCAAGTAATGATAATATAAAAAAAGAGAATTTTATTATTAATATGGAGTTTTTTACCGAAGCTCAACATCATAATGTTGCATTAAATAGAAAGGTTTGTATTGACAATGAAGGAAACTTCAAAAACTACCTGTCTCATAAAGAGACGTTAGGAAACTTTAATAAGACGAGCATTACAAAATTAATTGATAATAAAGATTTTACTAGAAAATGGTTTGTTAACAATGACAATATAGATATCTGCAAAGATTGTCAGTTTCGTTATATTTGTTTTGACAATTCAGATATTGAATTTAATGGCTCTTCTTGGAGAAAATTAAATCAGTGCCCATTCGATCCACATACTAATAAATGGGAATCAGAAAAAGATATTTGATAAAAACCTTTCAAGAAATTGAAAGGTTTTTTATTTTTATCAAAACTTAAAAATGCAAGAACTGTCTCTGTCTTCAAAACTGAAGTACATTTTCTCTATCCCTGTTATTATTTCCGCTCTCGGCTATTTTGTAGATATCTATGACCTTCTTTTATTCGGTATCGTTAGAATTCCAAGTTTAAAAGCTTTGGGGCTTAATCCGGATGCGGACGGAACTTTTATTTTGAACTGTCAGATGGTAGGGCTTCTCATCGGAGGAGTA
>CBFQYI010000287.1:0-5988 GCA_965720825.1 uncultured Chryseobacterium sp.
AGGCTGCTGCTTCCGTTGCTGCAATCCTTTCTGATTTTTCTATCATAGCCAGATACCAACTTGCCGCCTGTCCAAGATTGACAGGGAACGTGGTACGATAGCCATGGATAACATCCTGTCCGAACACTAAAGGAATTTTCAGCCTTGACTGCATAGCCAGTTTCTGGAAAGCTCTGGTTTCTTCAGAACCTGCTACATTCAGCATGGAACCTACTTTTCCTTTTTTAATTTCTTCCAAAACAGCAGCTGAATTGGAGTGCTGTGGTCCTGTGGCATATTCAAAACCACTGTATTGTACCATCTGCCCTACTTTTTCTTCCAAAGTCATTTTAGACAATAGTTCTGCTACTTTCTGATCAATGGTCTTTTGTCCGTAAGCATTTAATCCAAATGCAGAAAATGCCAGTAAGAAATAAACTCTTTTCATAGTATCCAATTAAAAAATATAGGTTGCTGTAGAACGTCCTGAAATTGTTACTGCAGCGGTTTTGCCGGCAAATTTAATATTAAAATTCTCATCTGCCTGATTATCGTTCTGTACAATTAAAACTATTTTCCCAAATTGAGTCTTAAAAGCAGCTGTTGCAAGTTTATCCGTCTGCGTGGAAGCGATACGCTGGGAACCTGCAGGAATAAATTTTGAAGCATGTGCAATAATATAATAGGAAACATTTCTGGTGAAATTCTCACTGTCGGAAACCGTTATGGCTCCTTTACATTCTGTACATCCGCCATCTGTATGAGGGGCAAATTTCGGATCGTTGGCAAGATTCCATTCCAAAGCTGTTTTGCTCCAGTTTCTCATAGAGCCTATGATTACATTTTTTGTATGCCAGTTCAGATCTTCGGTAAAAGTTCCTTTTGACCCTGTCCACTGCTCAGTAAAATATAAGTTTTTATCAGGGAAAGCATCATGTACTGTACTTAAAGCAGAAATATCTCCTTCGTACAGATGAAAAGCAGATCCATCTATGTATTTGTTAGCTTCGGCATCTTTTAAAATATCAATCGCATATTCGGGTTTGTTGCAATTGTGATCATACACAACAATTTTAGTAGTGATTCTGTTTGCTTTAAAAACCGGACCAAGATGGTTCTTAATAAAATCTTCCTGTTGTTCAGATGGCATATACAAACTTGGATTATTTCCCGGATGTAAAGGTTCATTCTGAGGAGTTACAGCATCAATGGTGATGCCTTCTTTTTTCATTCCCTGAATATATTTTACAAAATATTGGGCATACGCTCCATAGAATTCAGGTTTTAAACTTCCTCCTTTTGACTTTCCATTGTCCTTCATCCAAACCGGAGCAGACCATGGAGCAGCAATGATTTTAATAGAAGGATTGATCGCCAGAATCTCTTTCAGCATACCAATCAAAGCTTTGTCTTTTGCAAGACTGAACTTTGAAAGAGAAGGATCAGTAAGCCCTTCAGAAAGATCATCATATGAAAACACTTCTCCATCAAGATCGGAAGCCCCTATGCTCAATCTTAAATAACTGATGGAGATTGAATTTTTATCATTTCCAAAAAGTTCGTTAAGCAGTGCTTTTCTTTTGGAAGGTGACAACCTGTTGATTAACTCAACACTTCCTCCTGTTAATGTATAGCCAAAGCCGTCAACATATTGAAACTTTTGAGTATCGTCAATTTCAATATTCTGAAAGCTGTTGGTATTATTTACAAATTTAACGGAAGTCTGCTGCTGTAATTTTACGCTTGCATCACCTTTTGTAAGCCAGTACTGCACTTCGTTTCCTTGATTGGATGTCACTGAGGTACATGATAAAGGAAAAAGGGCCACACCACTAAGTAGTGCGGCACCTCTAAAGAAACTATATAAGTTGTGAAACTTCATATTTTAGTAACCAGAATTTTGTTTTAAAGCTGTATTCGGCAATTCATTGAACGGAATGGGAAGAATTTCATTTTTATTGGCCTTAAATCCTTTGAATGCAAGTACTGATGGAGCATCTCCCCATCTTACAAGGTCAAACCATCTGTGCCCTTCTCCTGCAAGCTCTCTTCTTCTTTCATCTTTAACAGCCTGTAAAGAAACAGGAACTGATGATAAGCCAACTCTTGCTCTTACTGCATCTAATAAAGCCTGGGCTCTTGCTCCTGATGCTCCTAAAGCTTCAGCTTCCATCAGATACGTATCTGCTAATCTTATTGCAATATAATTTTGTCTGAAATTCAGTTCAGGAGGCCCTGGAAGTGATGTTTTTAAAGCGTTTGTAGGTAAATACTTGTTGAGGAAGTATCCGGTATCTGCAAAAGCAGGCGCATAAGTAACCTTACCCTCTGTCACTAGTTTTTTTGCATTGAAAACGGTAACGTCCAGTCTTGGATCTCCCTGCATAAAAGTGACAAAGTTCTCTGTTACGGTATTAAATGCCCAGCCTGAATAGATATCAGGTGCATTATTATTCGGGATTTTTTTTAGGGAATAAGAACGAGGTCCTACCATCACATTGATAGAGTTTCCTTCGTCTTTTCCCTGTCCCCAGAATCCCCAGTCAGAGCTTCCTTTATTGGTATGCATTACTTCAAGGATAGATTCTGATAAGAATTTGTATTTATTTGGATCCTGATCAGTTTCCAAGGCAACTTTAAATAAATCAGCATAGTTTGCCACAAGTTTGTAACCATACTGGCTGGTTCCTCCTGGCGTACCATTTACTTCAGCAAATTGTGCGGCAGCCTGGGGCATTTTTTTATCATAAAGATAAATTTTACCTAATATAGCTCTGGCCGTTCCCTGCGTGATTCTCCCCTTATCACTGATACTCGGCGTCATCATAAGGTCTGGAATAGCAGCAACAATATCGCTTTCTATCTGTGCATAAACATCACTTGGCTTGGCCTGTGGAACGTTCCAATAATTATCATCGAACTTTATGGTATTAAGAATCAAAGGAATATTTCCAAACATTCTTAGTAATTCAAAATAATATAAAGAACGAAGAACTTTAGCTTCTGCAATATATCTTTTTTTAAGATCCTCATTCATATTTGCCCCCGGAACTCTTTCTATCAAAAGATTAGCCCGTGCAACTCCCTGATAGTAATCCCTCCAGTAGCTGGCAGGCATTGTATTGGCGTTGATCATATAGTTGTTCATTCCCTGGATACCCGCTCCGTCATTGGAATTTCCCCCACCGGAATAAAAATCATCAGACCCCGCATTAAAGAAAGTAACGGTATTTTCAAATCCAGCCGAATACTTTCTTAAAGGATCATATACGGAAATCAATGCACTGAAAGACTGCTGCTCATTCTGAAAATACAAATCTGTATTAAAAGATCCTGAATTCTTTACATCATCCAGATAGGAATCACTACAACCGATATTGGTAAAACTCAGACCTGTCAGCAACGCTACGGCAAGTCCTTTATATATTAAATTCTTATTTTTCATTTTGTTTGTCATTAAAATTGAATATTAGCTCCTATAAGGAATGTTCTGGCTTGTGGATAGTAAGCTCTGTCTACACCGATAATGTCCTGTTCAGAATTATTTCTTCCTGCAATTTCCGGATCATATCCTGTATACTTTGTAAAAGTAACCAGGTTTTCTCCTGTGATGTACAGTCTTACCTTGCTCATTCCAAAGCGTTTTGTAACATCCTGAGGAATGGTATATCCTAGCTGAACAATTTTCAGACGCACATAATCTCCTTTCTGAAGGTAATAATTTGACATCCATGAATAGTTGTGGTTAGAATCATTGCGGGTAAGTCTTGGATTATCATTGGTAGATCCTTCACCTGTCCATCTGTCCAGGATTCTTGTCTGGTAATTCGCATCAGGAATATCCAGTCTTCTTAACCCCTGGAAAATCTTGTTACCAGCCTGCCCTTGTGCAAACATCATCAGGTCAAAATTCTTATAGCTCATATTCACAGTAAGTCCAAAAGTATATTTTGGTATAGAGCTTCCTAAGTTTACTTTATCATTGTCATCAATTTTACCATCTCCATTATTATCCTGCCAGATAAAGTCCCCAGGTTTTGCATCGGGTAATAATTTTACACCATTGGCATTTACATAATTGTCAATTTGTGCCTGATTCTGGAAAACCCCACTATATGTTTGCCCGTAAAATGATCCATAGGGCTGCCCTACTGCTACTCTGGATACCGCTCCCATGGTCTGGAAAGAAGCCAGGTTGAAGTATTCAATATCATCCTCTAGTCTAAGAACTTTATTTTTTATGGTTGCGAAGTTACCATTAACCGAAATGCTGAAATCCTCCCAATTTTTCTTGTAGCCTAATTCAAGTTCAACACCTGAGTTTTCCATATCTCCTACATTTGCCCAAGGTGAAACAGGAACTCCTACATAACCAGGGATATTGATTTGTCTAAGAATATCTGTTGTTTTCTTTTTGTACCAGTCTGCTGTAAGGGTAAAATTGTTGAATAATTTCAAATCTGCAGCAATATTTAGCTGGCTTGTCTGCTCCCACTTCAAATTAGGATTTTCCAGAGTACTTTTCGCATACCCAATGATAATATTATTACTGGAGTTGGTATAATTACTACCGGAAACCATGAAACTTGCAAATCTGAAGTTATCCATTTCGTCATTCCCTAACACTCCGTAACCTCCTCTTAATTTTAAGTTATTTACCACTTTATTCTCCGGCCAGAAGTTTTCTTTATGAACATTCCACCCTAATGACATAGATGGGAAAGTTCCCCAGTGTTGATTGGTAGCAAATTTTGAAGAACCATCTCTACGGATCGTTCCTGTAAATAAGTATTTATCTGCGTAATCATAAATGATTCTACCAAAATAAGATGCTTTACGGGTCTCGATTCCGTCCCATCCTTTTGCTGTGATATTTTCTCTGGGGATATCAAAGTTGAAGGAAGCATCCTGCCAGTTATCAATAGGAAGGTTACTGTAAGTCAAACTGGCACCGCCCGCAATGTTGTATCGGTAAACACCCTGCCCAACCATAATATTGATGTTGTGATCACCAAACTTATTCTGATAGGTCAATGTATTTTCCATGCTCCATTCGAACTTATTTTCGTCCACCTTATTCAAACTGTTAAAACCAGTATTATTAAAATTTGGACTTAAATAATATTTCGGTGTAAAAGAGCGGCTTCCCCAATAGGATTTCTTACCATTTAAACTTGTTTTGAAAGTGAAGTGATCAAGAAACTTAAGTTCTGCAAAAACATTCCCCACAAAATCATCAGACCAGTTATAATTGCCTTGTTGTATGTGACGGAAAGCCTGCGGATTGGTCATCTCGTTATTTACATATGGGGAAATTCCATAAGGACGTCCCTCAGAATCACGGATGATATAAGGATTACTATAACCATTCGAATCTACCATTGACCAATCTGTGACGACAACCGGAGTGATAGGGTCTAGGTTAACTGCTGAAGCCAGAGGCCCACCAAATTCTTCGTTTGCACTTACTCCCTGAGATTTCACATGGGTATAGGCAAAGGTTTGCCCTATGGTCAGGTAATCTGTAACTTTATGTGTTGAATTGAATCTCGCATTGATTCTTTTGTAGTAAGAAATATCACTCAATACAATACCAGACTGATCAAAATATCCGAATGATGTATAGTAGGTGGATTTTTCATTACCACCTGTAATGCTTACTTCATGAGACGACTTTTCACCTGTTCCGAAAATAGCATCCTGCCAGTTGGTTCCTTTTCCAAATGATTCAGGATTAGTAAATCTGGGTGCTTGTCCATCATTAACAAAGCCTTCATTGATAATTTTAGCATATTGAGTGGCATCTAGAAGATCCAGCTTTTTTGAGGCATTTGAAAAACCGTAAAAACCATTATAAGACAAAGTCAGTTTTCCTTTTTTCCCTTTTTTGGTTGTTACCAGGATTACCCCTTTTGCAGCAGAGACTCCGTAGATCGCGGATGAAGCACCATCTTTTAAGACTTCAATACTTTCTATATCCGACTGGTTAAGCCATCCAATATTGTCCAC
>CBFQYI010000288.1:0-5978 GCA_965720825.1 uncultured Chryseobacterium sp.
AACGTGAGAGGGCTTTTTTTATTCCTATTTTAATTTTTTTTAAATCTTATAACATGTATTACAACGACGACACGACCATCTACTTTGACGGAAAATTTATGAAAGCGAAAGATGCCGGAACAGATCTTTATGGACAATCCCTTCACTATGGTTACTCTGTTTTTGAAGGAATTAAATCCTACAGCACAGATCATGGAACCCAGATTTTCAAAGCAAAAGAACATTATGAAAGACTGAGAAGATCAGCAGAACTTATGCATATCCCCTTCGGCTATTCCGTAAATCAGCTTACAGAACTTACTTATGAACTTCTGGAACGTAACGGCTTCACAGATGCTTATATCCGTCCGCTGGTCACATGTTCTCCCAATATGTCACTTTCAAAAGGACAAAGATCTTATCTGTCACTTCTTGCCTGGGAATGGAATAACGGCTATCTGGCAGATAAAATGAAAATTATGACTTCTCCTTTTCAACGTCCGAATCCTAAAGCTTTCAAGGTGGAAGCTAAAGTAGGAGGTCATTATGTAAATTCTATATTAGCCTGTCAGGATGCCAAAGACAAAGGTTATGATGAAGCGCTGGTACTGGATGAAAATGGAAATGTTGCCGAAAGCTCAGGTGCCAATGTTTTCTACGAAAAAGATGGTGTTTTATATACTCCGGCCAAAGGAAGTATCCTTCCGGGAATCACAAGACAAACCGTTATGGAGATCTGCGGCGAGCTTGATATCCCTGTAAAAGAAACCTTTTTTAAACCAGAGGAAATGCGGGGTGCAGATGCTGGCTTTTTCTGTGGTACAGCAGCAGAAATTGTTGCCCTGGATTCACTTGATGATGTTCCTTTTACCAAAGACTGGGAAAATACAGCAAGCGGGAGAGTACAAAAGGCATATTTAAAATTAGTAAGAGTTCTGTCATTGTAAAAATTGTGAATTTAAATGTTTGATTATCAAATAAATGATTCTGTTTTCTAAACAATTGAATATTGTATTTTTTAGAAAAAATGAAAATGAAAAGAATATTACAAAATGTAGTTTTGGATCAAAATTTAGTAAAAAACTCTGTTTGAAGAAGAGGAAAGAATAGAAAATGTAAGAAAAGTATGTTAAATAAATATTCAAAAACATTCACGCAAAATAGTGAACAACCCGCAGCCAAAGCCATGTTGTACGGGATAGGATTTACAGAAGAAGATATGCATAAGGCTCAGATCGGAATTGCCAGTATGGGCTATGACGGGAACACTTGTAATATGCATTTGAATGATCTGGCTCAGGTAGTAAAAAAAGGAACATGGAATCATGGACTAGCCGGATTGATTTTTAACACCATCGGAGTAAGTGACGGAATGAGCAATGGAACAGATGGAATGCGCTATTCTCTGGTAAGCCGTGATGTAATTGCTGACAGTATCGAAGCAATCTGTGGAGCACAATACTACGACGGATTGATCGCATTGCCTGGTTGCGACAAAAATATGCCGGGAACCATCATTGCGATGGGAAGACTGAACAGACCATCTATCATGGTCTATGGAGGAACAATTGCTCCCGGCTGCTATAAAGGGGAACAGCTTAACATTGTTTCTGCTTTTGAAGCATTAGGGAAAAAGATTGCAGGAGAAATTACAGAAGAAGATTTTGATGGAGTTGTAAAAAATTCCTGTCCCGGAGCAGGTGCATGTGGTGGAATGTATACAGCAAATACAATGGCTTCTGCCATAGAAGCATTAGGAATGAGTCTTCCGTATTCTTCTTCCAATCCCGCTTTAAGCAAAGAAAAACAGGAAGAATGTCTTGAAGCAGGAAAATATCTGAAAGTACTACTTGAAAAAGATATTAAACCTTCAGATATTATGACCCAAAAAGCTTTTGAAAATGCGTTGCGAATGATTATTATTCTTGGAGGAAGTACAAATGCCGTTCTGCATTTTATAGCCATGGCAAAAAGTGTAGGTGTACCGCTTACTCAGGATGATTTCCAGAAGATGAGCGATAAAACTCCGGTGCTGGCAGATTTAAAACCAAGCGGGAAATACTTGATGCAGGATCTGTATGAGCACGGAGGAATACCATCAGTCATGAAATATCTTTTAAATCAAGGATTATTACACGGTGATTGTTTAACAGTAACAGGAAAAACATTAGCAGAGAATTTAGAAAATGTTCCTGATCTGGACTTTAATACTCAAAAAATTATTAAACCATTATCAGAACCTGTAAAAGAGACAGGACACCTGAGAATATTATACGGAAACCTTGCTGAAAAAGGAAGTGTAGCCAAAATTACAGGGAAGGAAGGCGAACGTTTCGTAGGTAAAGCCCGTGTATTTGATGGTGAAAAAAATCTGATCAGAGGAATTCAGGACGGAACTGTACAACATGGTGATGTCATTGTCATCCGCCATGAAGGTCCGAAGGGAGCTCCCGGAATGCCGGAAATGCTGAAACCCACTAGTGCACTGATTGGAGCCGGGCTGGGAAGCAGTGTAGCCTTGATTACAGACGGAAGGTTTAGCGGCGGAACTCATGGTTTTGTAGTTGGCCATATCACACCCGAAGCTCATGAAGGAGGTTTGATAGCCTTTGTAAACAATGACGACCTGATTGAAATTGATGCTGTCAACAACACCATACAGCTCAAAGTCTCGGAAGAAGAAATAGAAAGAAGGAAGAAAGGATGGCAGAAACCACCTCTTAAAGTACAGAAAGGATTGCTTTATAAATATGCATTAACAGTATCATCAGCGGCAGAAGGCTGCGTAACAGACGAAATCACTCAATAAAAAATATGGAAAACCTGAATATATCAACAGAAATACAATTGAGCGGAAGCAGAATCATTCTTGAAGCTTTTCTTCAGGAAGGAGTAAAAACCGTTTTCGGATATCCGGGAGGTGCCATTATTCCCATTTATGATGCCCTTTACGACTACAAAGAGAACCTGAAACATATCCTTGTCCGCCACGAGCAGGCAGCAGTACATGCGGCTCAAGGTCTGGCAAGAGTATCAGGAGAAGTCGGCGTTGTATTGGCAACCAGTGGTCCCGGAGCAACGAATCTGGTGACAGGACTGGCTGATGCTTTGTTGGATAATACCCCTTTGGTATGTATTACAGGACAGGTTTTTGAACACCTTCTCGGAACCGATGCCTTTCAGGAAATAGATGTAATGAATGTCACAAGTCCGGTTACCAAGTGGAATTATCAGGTGACGGATGCTAATGAGCTTCCCGAAGTATTGGCAAAAGCATTCTACATCGCAAAGTCAGGCCGCCCTGGTCCAGTTCTGATTGATGTTACCAAAAATGCCCAGCTGCAGTCTGTTGATTATAAAGGATATTCTCCATGTTCTTCACTGAGAAGCTATAAACCCGATCCTGATCCATGTTTTGATAGTATCGAAAAAGCAGTACAGCTGATCAATAATGCAGTAAAGCCATTTATCATTGCGGGACAGGGGATTATGCTGGGGAAAGCTGAAAAAGAGTTTTTACAATTTGCTGAAAAATCAGGAATTCCTGTAGCATGGACGGTTTTAGGGATGAGCGCTATTCCTACTCATCATCCACAAGCTGTAGGAATGGTAGGAATGCACGGAAACTATGGTCCGAATATATTAACCAACGAATGCGATGTCTTGATTGCTGTCGGAATGAGGTTCGATGACCGCGTGACCGGAAGACTGGATCAATATGCAAAACAGGCAAAGATTATTCACCTGGATATTGATAACGCAGAGATTAATAAAAATGTAAAAGTGGATGTTCCGGTTCTTGGAAACTGCAAACATACGCTTCCTCTCCTTACAGAAAAGATTATCAAGAGAGAGTACCATCACTGGCATGAAAGATTTAAAAAATGTCATGAAATTGAAAGCATCAATCTGATTCATACAGAGCTTTACCCTGAAGAAGGTGAGATCACAATGGGGGAAGTTATCCGTCATCTGAATGAAATGACAGGAGGTGAAGCAATTATTGTAACAGATGTAGGGCAGCATCAGATGGCAACGTGCCGTTACTCTCATTTCAAGCATTCCCGAACTAACGTTACAAGTGGAGGGCTGGGAACAATGGGGTTTTGTCTTCCCGCGGCGATTGGAGCTTCCTATGCAGAGACCAACCGCCCTGTGATTGCCGTGATGGGTGATGGAGGAGCTCAGATGAATATTCAGGAACTGGGAACCATTATGCAGTATCATCCGGAAGTTAAAATATTAATTCTTAACAATTGCTATCTGGGAATGGTAAGGCAGTGGCAGGAATTGTTTCATGAAGAAAGATATTCCTCAGTAGATATCCAGAGTCCGGATTTTGTTCAGGTAGCAAAGGGATACAATATAGCTGGAAAGAGAGTATCCGAGAGAGAAGATCTGAAATGGGCACTTCGTGAAATGCTTGATCATAAAGGATCTTTTCTCCTTGAAGTAATGACAGGAAAAGAACACAATGTATTTCCGATGATTCCTCAGGGGAAAAGTGTTTCGGAGATTGTATTAAATAATAAAGTTTAAAAATATAAAAGATGAAAACAGATCATAAAGAATATACCATTACAGCGTATACAGAAGATTATTTAGGATTGATCAGCCGTATCAATGCTATTTTTTCAAGAAGAAGAATTTCTATGGTGACCTTCAATGTAGGGCCGTCAGAAATAGAAAAAGTAAAAAAGTTTGTCATTGTAATCAGAGAAACAGAAGATTCTGTTCAGAAGATCAGCAGACAAATGGAAAAGCAGGTAGATGTTCTGGAAGTACATTATCATAGAAATCCATACCTGACGGCAGTAGAATATGCCAGTTAAGAACGAAAATTAAACATTACAATCAATAATAAATAAAATCAAAAAAAATGGCAAAATTGAATTTTGGAGGCGTAGAAGAGAATGTAGTAACAAGAGAAGAATTTCCGTTGGAAAAAGCTCAGGAAGTATTAAAAGATGAAGTTGTAGCTGTGATCGGATATGGAGTACAGGGACCAGGGCAGGCTTTGAACCAGAAAGATAACGGAATTAATGTGATTGTAGGACAGAGAAAAAACTCCAAATCATGGGATAAAGCAGTAGCAGACGGATTTGTACCGGGAGAAACTTTATTTGAAATCGAAGAAGCATTAGAAAAAGGAACCGTTATCTGCTATCTTCTGAGTGATGCCGCACAAATAGAATACTGGCCGAAAGTAAAACAGCATCTTACTCCAGGAAAAGCGTTATACTTTTCTCATGGTTTCGGAATTACATTCAGTGAGCGTACAGGAATTGTTCCTCCAGCCGATGTAGATGTATTTCTGGTAGCACCAAAAGGTTCAGGAACATCATTGAGAAGAATGTTTTTGCAGGACAGAGGTTTGAACAGCAGTTTTGCCGTATATCAGGATGCTACAGGAAAAGCAAGAGAAAGAGTAACCGCGTTAGGAATTGCGATCGGAAGCGGATATCTTTTTGAAACCGACTTTAAAAAAGAAGTATACAGCGACCTTGCCGGAGAACGCGGAACATTGATGGGTGCTGTTCAGGGAATATTTGCCGCTCAGTATGATGTATTGAGAAAAAACGGACACAGTCCTTCCGAAGCTTTTAACGAAACCGTAGAAGAGCTGACTCAGTCATTAATGCCTTTAGTGGCAGAAAACGGAATGGACTGGATGTATGCCAATTGTAGCACAACAGCTCAGAGAGGAGCTTTAGATTGGTGGAAGCGTTTCAGAGATGCAACTTCGCCTTTGTTTGAAGAACTGTATGACAATGTTGCGAAAGGAAACGAAGCACAACGTTCGATTGACAGCAACAGCAAACCGGATTATCGTGAAAAATTGGAAGCCGAACTTACTGAGCTGAGAGAAAGCGAAATGTGGAAAGCTGGTAAGACGGTACGAAGCCTGAGACCCGAAAACAATTAATAACCAAACAGATGATGAAAGAGGGAGTAAGTTCCTCCGTTTTAGAGAATGTCTATAAAGCGGAGGAACGATT
>CBFQYI010000289.1:0-5924 GCA_965720825.1 uncultured Chryseobacterium sp.
ACTAAAACAACGGCAAGGTTTTTATTTGCTTTGGCAAGAGCAGAAATCACATGATCCTGATTATATGGGAGTCCGTAGCTTTTTCTGTCGTTTCCTTCACTGTCCTGGAAATCTGCTTTGTTCAGCCCCCCTACAAAAATGACATAATCTGATTTTTTAGCTAGTTCTACTGCTTCATTCAGTAATTCAGCTTCAGAACGGGTGTCTTTTAAATCCTGTCCGGATTTTACCCCATTGTATTCACCTCCGATATCTCCTACGTAACCTCTCGCATACTGTACATCTGCCTGTTTTCCAAATCGGGTTTTAATTCCGTCCAGAGGAAGTGTTTCATATTTTACTTTTAATGAAGAGGAACCTCCGCCAACAGTCATTATTTTGATGGCATTTTCTCCGATAACGGCTATTTTTTTAGCCTTATTAATATCAATTGGAAGTACATTGCCTTGATTTTTTAATAAAACAATTCCTTCTTCACCAATTTCTTTAGCAACCGCTTTGTGCTCTTCAGAAGCAATATTTCCGAAAGGCTTGTCGCGGTTCATCGTTGTTTTATAAGCAAGACGAAGTAATCTGGTTACCTTGTCATCCAGCTCTTTGGTGCCTACTTTTCCTGCTTTAATCAAATCAAGATAAGGCTTTGCCAGATAGTAATTGTCATAGGCATTTTTAGTTCCTGCGGAAAGTCCGTTGGTCCATGATCCGAATTCAAGATCAAGTCCGTTATGGATAGCCTGTTCAGTATTGTTGACAGCACCCCAGTCGGATACAACCACTCCTTTATAATTCCATTCTTTCTTTAAAATATCATTTAAAAGATATTGATTCTGGCTGGCATACTGGCCTTTGTACATGTCATAGGCTCCCATGATTGTCCACGAATCCCCTTCTGTTACAGCCGCTTTGAAAGGAGGAAGATAAATTTCATACAATGCTCTGTCATCTACATTCACATTGCTTGTATGACGGAACATTTCCTGGTTATTCAGGGCAAAATGTTTTACAGAAGTGGCTACTCCGTTAGATTGTACTCCTTTAATATAAGGAACTACCATCTTTGAAGTCAGATAAGGATCTTCACCCATATATTCAAAATTTCTTCCGTTCAGTGGTGTTCTGTAGATATTAACGCCAGGTCCCAAAAGAATATCTTTTTTTCTGTAGCGGGCTTCTTCACCCAACGCTTTCCCATAGTTCCATGACATTTTTTTGTTCCAGGTTGCGGATAAAGCAGTCAGGGCAGGGTAGGCGATAATAGAGTCGTTGGTCCATCCGGCCTGATCCCATTCGTCCCACATTACTTCAGGACGAACCCCGTGAGGGCCATCTGTTGTCCAGAATTCAGGAATTCCCAATCTTGGAACACCCGGTGAACTGAATTTCGACTGTGCATGAAGCATAGCCACTTTTTCCTCCAGTGTCATTCTTGATAATGCATCCTGAATACGCTGTTCTACAGGTTTTGATTCATCTAAATAAGCGGGGATAGTACTACTTGTCTGAGCCATATAAGAAGCAGAAATAAAGGTGAGTAAACTTATAATGACGGTTTTCTTTAACATAATGCCTTTCTATTTGATTAAAAACAAAAATAAAGAAAATTTTTATTATCTCAAATTGAGAAAATAAAAAAATAGCAAATAAAAAACTGTCTACCAATTTGCAGACAGCTTATTATTAAATATTGAATATGTAAAAGCTAAAAAATTGAAGAGAAGTTGATGGGGAGAAATAAAAGTGAAAAGGCTAAAAGCAAAATTGCAAAATGGTAAAAGATGAATGAAGCTACTCTCATATACTTTCATTCAACACCTCGAATCTTACAACGCTCTTAACACAGTGTCTAGATTCCTACGGAATGACAATGCGGACGTATAGATATAGCGTGTAGTTTGTCCATTCCGAAGGAATCTACCCTCAAACCCTCAAACTCTCCCACAATTAAACCCTCTCACTCATCAATCCCATCCTTTCACAGCGCCTCCTTTGAAAATTTCTTTGGCTTTCTTTTCCACTTCGGGAGACTGATAGGCTTTTACAAAGTTTTTTACTTTCTGGCTGTTTTTATTATCTGGTCTGGCAACGACTACATTCACATAAGGTGAGTCTTTATCTTCCACAAGAATACCTTGCTTTTCCTGATCCAACCCTGCCTGAGCTGCAAAATTGTTATTGATAATCCCTACAACAACATCCCGGTCTTCCAAAACTCGTGGAATCTGAGCACCCTCAATCTCCATGATTTTCAGTTGTTTTGGGTTTTCTGTAATATCTGTTACTTTGGGTAGAAGCCCCACACCATCTTTCAATTTCAGCAGACCGCTTTTTTGCAAAAGCAGTAAAGAACGTCCTCCGTTGGTAGGATCATTGGGAATAACAATCGTGTTGCCTTCCTGTAACTGGTCGATATTGGTAATCTTTTTGGAGTAGGCAACAATAGGATAAACAAATGTATTTCCTACAGGCACAAGATTATAACCTCTCTGCTTTGACTGCTCTGTTAAATAAGGAATATGCTGAAAGGCATTGGCATCAATATCTCCGTTGGTCAACGCTTCATTGGGAACTACATAATCATTGAAAGGAATCAATTCCACTTCCAGATTGTATTTGTCTTTAGCTACTTTTTTTGCCACTTCGGCAATTTCCTGTTCCGGTCCGTAAGTAATTCCTACGCGGATAAAGTTCGGGTCATCTTTTCTTCCCGAGCAGGCACTGAAAAGCAATATTCCCGCAGCCAATACACCAAAAATCTTTATTTTTTTCATTCTATTTTTTATTTAAATACTATTGAAGCAAAAGAGTAAAAAATGATCTTATCCATCCTCACATCCCGAAACTCGCACCCCGAATCTTAAACATTCAAACACTCCCACTCTCAAACCCTCTCACTCAAAAACTACCTGTGATCAAATCTTTTTGATAATCTGTCGCCCATAAACTGGATGATGAAAACCAAAAGAACAAGTAAAATTAAAACGGTATTCATAATAACAATATCATATCCAATATATCCGTACTGGTAACCCACTTGTCCAAGCCCACCAGCTCCTACAGCTCCACCCATTGCAGAGTAACCTACCAGGGTAATCAAAGTGATAGTCGCATTATTGATTAATGAAGGAAGTGCTTCAGGAAGCAAAACTTTTCTGATAATCTGTAATGGAGAAGCACCCAAAGCTCTGGCTGTTTCTATAAGGCCATGAGGAACTTCGATAAGGCTGTTCTCCACAAGTCTTGCAATAAAAGGGGCAGCTCCCACACTTAGAGGAACCAAAGCGGCATTCACTCCAATAGAAGTTCCTGCCAGAATTCTGGTGAAAGGAATCATCCATACAATCAGAATAATGAAGGGAATTGCACGGAAAATATTAACCAGAATAGATAATCCTCTATGGTAGACTGCATTTTCCAGCAGTTGTCCTTTTCTGGTTAAAAATAACATGATTCCTACCGGAAGTCCCAGCACAAATCCAAAAAATCCGGATAAAAATGTCATATAAACCGTTTCCCAGGTTCCTTTTGCCAAAAGGGCAATTACCGTATCACTAAGCATATCCTTTTACTGTATTTTGAATTTTATTTTGGTTGAAATAATAGATCGCCTGTTGGTTTTCTTCGGCTTCCCCCTGAAGCTGCAAAAGTAGTTTACCGAAATTGGAATTTCCAAAATATTCTACATCTGCCTTTAACAATTTATAAGGGATTTTATATTGGTTGTATAGTGTTGAAAGAATCTGTTCAACACTGATGTTTTCGTTAAGTTCTATTTCGACCAGCGGAAATAAACCTTCTTTGGGTTCTTTCTGCAGTCTGTTGCTGAGTTCCTGTGGCAGGGTCATGATGTCTGAATTGATGAACTGGCGGACGATCGGGTTTTCTTTATCCGAAATAATCTCGCTCAAAGTTCCTTTTGTTAATAATTTTCCTTTGTCGATCACAGCAACGTGGTTGCAGACCGCTTTGATGACTTCCATTTCGTGGGTAATTAAAAGGATGGTAATTCCCAGTCTCTGATTGATATCTCTTAAAAGCTGCAGAATAGACTGTGTAGTAGCCGGATCCAGTGCACTTGTAGCTTCATCACAAAGCAGAAGGTGAGGATCATTGGCCAGAGCCCTTGCAATGGCAACTCTTTGTTTCTGCCCTCCGGAAAGACTTTTAGGATAATCGTTGGCTTTGTCTTCAAGGCCTACGATCTTTAGTAATTCGTTTACTTTTCTGTTGATTTCATCTTTACTGGTACTGTCCAGTTCCAGAGGAAGAGCTACATTATCAAAAACAGTTCTTGAAGAAAGAAGATTGAAATGCTGGAAGATCATTCCGATTTTTTTACGCTCCTCAGCCAGTTGTTTGGAACCAAGTTTGGTAAAATCCTTTCCATTAATAATGATCTGTCCCTCATCAGGTCTTTCCAATAAATTGACCGTACGGATCAGGGTACTTTTTCCTGCACCTGAAAAACCGATAATTCCTACGATATCTCCTTTATCTATAGTAAGACTTACCTTATCCAGTGCTTTGAAAGACTGTTTTTTCTGATGAAATGTCTTTGATATGTTTCTGATTTCTATCATTCTGATTTTATATACTTTTTAAATAGGCTGATATCTTCTGCCTGTTCTGTTTAAAAATCTCCTTACTCTTCTGATTTTGACCTTAGCCCGTTTTGAAAGTCTGAAATACTTGGTGACATTGGTTAGAAGTACTCCCAGCAATATGATGAATAAACCATACAGCTGACCTCCATTAATGCTTTGGTTGGCAACAATCCAGCCTGCAATCACCGTTACAATAGGATTGATGTAGGTGTGGGTGCTAACCAAGGCAGCGGGTTTTACGGACAGAAGCCAAATGTACGACAAATAAGCGACTATCGATCCAAAGAAGATCAAAAATAGAACCCCAAACCATGCCGATAACGGAACCGCAGAAACGGAAAAATCAGTCCATTCTTTTCTGAAAAAAGCGATGAGAAAAGAGGCTAATCCCGCTATGATAAGCTGTTGGGCAATATTCATGAAGGTAGATTGAGAAGCCGGATTTTTCTTTGAATATAATGAGCCGAGTACCCAGGCAATGGAGCTTAATCCTAATACCACAAACGCAGTAATACGTAGGTTTCCATCTGCCAATGCATGAGCATTAGAATTTACACTGCCTTTTAAAAACATAATCAGTCCTACAAAACCGATAATCAATCCTATCGGAATAAATTTATCCGAAAAATAATATTTCCAGTTCTTTTTGTCGATAGCAATGAACCAGAATGGTCCTGTCGCAATAGAAATCGCCGCTTCAGAAGCGGTTACATATTGTTCTCCCCAGGCTACAAGCCCGGTTCCTCCGGTAAGAATAAGAATACCGGTAATGGCATTTTTCTTCCAGTTGATCAGAGAATTTGCTTTTTCTCCCTTAGACAGAAGGTATCCTATCATCAGGATTCCGGCAACCAGAAATCTTAACCCCGAAAGAATGAATGGCGGAAAACCTTTTAAGCCAAATGAAATAGCTAAAAACGTAATTCCCCATATCACATAGATGTTTGTAAACGCCAATGGAATTAACCATTTGTTTTTAGAATTGCTCATTTTTATTTTTTTAATGTTGTTGTGTTCAATGAAAAAAGGCTCTACCACGTGGTAAAGCCTTTGAAAATATATCTAAATAAAAGTAAGGTCAACCACAGTATTCTTGATGTATAGGCATACACATATCCTTCATCATATTTTTGATGGTATGTTTCTTCATTGAATTATATTTTAATTCTGCCTTCATTTTGTCTTATTTCCTGAATACGTTTGCAAATATATAATATAATTTTTATTAGTCCACTAAAAAAGTAGGCTTTTTAAATATTAAATTATCGTTAATGATGTAATTATCTTTATTTCATTGTTTTATGTGTTTTTATTTTTCAGCTG
>CBFQYI010000290.1:0-5923 GCA_965720825.1 uncultured Chryseobacterium sp.
CCTTTTCCCATGCCCAGAGAAGCTCCGAAATTGGTTTTGTAAGGAGATTTGTCCTTCGAAAAACGGGTGTCTCTATAGATTCGGAATAATGCTTTTTTACTGTCTATTTTAGCAAGCTCTTCATCAAAACCAGACATCTCCTTAATCAGTTCATCAAGAAATGACACAACATTTTGCTGAGATTCTGTGTACAGGTTTTTATTTTCAGTAAACCATTCGCGGTTATTGTTTTTATTTAATTTGTTTAAAAAATCAAATGTTTTAGAAGAAATGCTTGCAGACATATTATGTGAGGTGTTTTTAGTGTTGTTGCTAAGTCAGATTTGGGTAGGCTATTCAATCCGGAAATTTAGAATTGGAAACTCATGCCACAATTCAAATGTACAAAATCTATTTAGGTTTTAAACTTTCAGTATGGATAATACACGGATATTAGATGATAAAGGAATTTGCAGTGGCAGATTGGGAATCAAAACAGGTTGATAAGTAAGGTGCTGCCAGGTACCGGATACCTGAAGCTCTCCTTATTCTTTTGAAGAAATTTTTATGTTATTTTAAGTGGTCTTTTGTGATAGATTCAATGTTTGACATAATAATATAAAAAGAGAAAAATATATGTTCTATGGTTTTATTTTTGAAAATTCATAAATATCAAAGAAAAAATCAATCCAATTTAATAAAAAAAAACAATGTTTAACAACTTTTTAACCTAACGCTTGTTTTTTTGGATTTAATTTTCCAAAAATTAAAAATATATTAAAGGATTATGAATTTAAGTTTGGATATTTAAAAATTTATTCAAAAACAAATCAAATATTTATTGTATCTTTGCAAAAATTTTAAAATAGTTAATGAATTTATTTACGGAAACCAATTTAAGTCCTGATATCCTTAAGGCAATTGGCGAACTGGGCTACGAAAGCCCAACAGAAATCCAAAAACAGACTATCCCTTTTATTCTTTCAGATATTCGCGACTTGATCGCACTTGCGCAGACAGGGACAGGCAAAACAGCAGCGTTTTCGCTTCCGATTTTGGATATGATTGACGATACGAGTCGCAAAATCCAATTATTGGTGCTTTGTCCGACACGGGAATTATGTCTTCAGATTTCGAAGGACATAAAGAATTACTCTAAGTATATGAAAGACATCAAGACAACTGCGGTTTATGGTGGAAGTAGTATTGTAGAGCAGATGAGATCTTTGAAGGACAAACCACAGATTATTGTGGGAACTCCGGGAAGAGTAATTGATCTTATCAACAGAAAAGCACTAGACTTTTCTGCGATTCATTGGTTAGTATTAGACGAAGCTGATGAAATGCTTTCTATGGGATTCAAGGATGAATTGGAAACCATTCTAAGCGAAACTCCGGAAACAAAACAAACTTTCTTATTCTCTGCAACGATGAATAAAGAAGTGGAAAGAATTTCCAAAAATTATCTTACAAAACCACATCGTATTTCAGTAGGTTCTATCAACGAAGTGAAGAAGAACATTACTCACGAATACTATGTTGTAGGATACCGTCAGAAAAAAGAAGCATTAAAAAGATTAATTGATGCTAACCCTAATCAGTATTCCATTATCTTCTGTAGAACGAGAATGGAAACTCAGGAGGTTGCTGATTTCTTAATGCAGAACGGATATGCAGCTGATGCTCTTCATGGTGATCTTTCTCAGGCACAGAGAGATACGGTAATGAAGAAATTCAGATTGAAAAACATCGATATTCTTGTAGCAACAGACGTTGCAGCAAGAGGATTGGATGTAAACTCTTTGACTCACGTTATTCACTTCTCTTTACCAGATGATCCTGAAGTATTCGTTCACAGAAGCGGAAGAACAGGTAGAGCTGGAAAAGATGGTATCTCTATGGCTTTAATCAAGCCTGAAGAAAGCAGAAAACTGAAACAGATCAAATCTGCAACAAAAATTGAGATCAATGAGAAATTCATTCCTACAGGTGATGATATTATCAAAGCTCAGGTAGGTGGTGTATTCGAAAAATTATTGACGGAGCACGAAAATCTTTTCGAATTTGATGATAGCTTAATCCCGGATCTGAGCAACTTTACAAAAGAAGAATTGGTACACCAGCTTCTACAGTTCCAGTTGAGAGACCTTGCTTTATACTACAAAGACAAGCATGACCTTGTTGAGCAGAAATTCAGCAGCAGAGATGACGATTTCTCAAGAAGAGACCGCGGACGTGAGAGAGATAGAGACAGAGGTCGTGACAGAGACAGAGGAGAGCGCGGAAGAGACAGAGAGCGTAGTGCAAAACCAAGAAGAAGAGATGAAAACATGGTAAGATTCTTCTTCAACCTTGGTAAAAAAGACCACTTGAAGAAGCTTGATGTTTTAGATATTATCAACAAGGCAACTGCTGGCGGAAAAAGCAAGAAAAGAGCTGAAATCGGTGATATCGAGATCCTTGAGAAATTCTCTTTCTTCGAAGTTGAAAAATCGTTCAAAGACAATGTATTGAGCAATATTCAATCCATGAAGTTCAAAGGAAAAGATATGAGAGCTGAAGTAGCAAACTAATCTCTTCTTATACCATACAAAACCGGCATTAATGCCGGTTTTTTTATTTGATAATCAGTAGGTAAGCGAATGTTAACAAAACTTAATGTTATATAGTTTCACGTACAATCCTTTTTTAAGAAATTTGCACACGAATTATAAATACTAAACAATGGGAATTGGTAATATTTTCCACGCTTTTCAACCAAAAGATAAAATCTTCTTTGTACTTTTCGAAAAAGTAACTGAAAATCTAGTTGCAATGTCAGAAGAATTCAACACAGGAATCAAGGATTTCGATCTTAATGACGATTCAATGTTGAAGAAAATGAGCGACTTTGAACACAAGAATGATGAACTTACTCACGAAATTTTCGTAGAATTAGGGAAGAACTTCATTACACCTTTTGACCGTGAAGACATTCACACACTGGCAACAGGACTTGATGATATCGCTGATTATATCTACGCATCCACAAAATATATTTTCCTTTACAAATCACCTGAGATGAAGGCTTATTCAGACTTCTCTTTACTGATCCACAAAGCATGTCTTGAAATTCAGAATGCAATGAAAAACCTTAAAGGGTTCAAAAATATGGAACAGGTGAAAGAAGCTTGTATTAAGGTGAACTCTATTGAGAATATTGCTGACGATTTGCTTTCCAACTCAATGGTAGAATTATTTGAAACCAATGATGCCATCAACATTATTAAAGTTTCATCCGTATTAAACTACCTTGAAATTGTAACAGATAAAGCAGAAGATGTTGCCAATACGATTGAGAACATCATGATTAAATACGCCTAATACATAGCAAAAAATGGAATTTCCGATTTTACTTGTAGTTATTATTGCGCTGGCCCTGATCTTCGATTATATCAATGGTTTCCATGATGCTGCCAACTCAATTGCAACTATAGTTTCTACAAAAGTTTTAACTCCATTCCAGGCTGTACTTTGGGCGGCGCTTTGGAACTTTGCAGCTTTCTTTATTGCTGCTTACATTATTGGAGAATTCAAAATTGGTAACACAATTGCCAAAACAGTTAATGAAAATTTTATCACTCTCGAGGTTATATTTTCCGGCCTTATTGCCGCAATTGCCTGGAACCTTTTGACATGGTGGTTCGGGATCCCTTCATCATCTTCACATACGCTGATCGGAGGTTTCTTAGGAGCGGCTCTTATGCACGCTTTCATGATGGATTATCATGATGTAGCTGCAGCACAACCCGGACTTGGGATGTGGGATACCATTAAAGAAGCTTTCAGCCAGGTAACACAGCAGGGTGTCGTAAAGTTTGATAAAGTAATTCCTATCTTCCTGTTCATTTTTATGGCACCGATCATAGGGATGATTATCTCAATCATCATTACCCTGATTATCGTACACCTTTATAAAAGATCAAACCCACACAAAGCAGATCAGTCTTTCAAAAGATTACAGTTGGCTTCTTCAGCCTTATTCAGCTTGGGACACGGTTTGAATGATGCACAGAAAGTAATGGGGATCATTGGTGCGGCTGTAATCTATTACCACGTTAATATGCTTCAGGATGCGCAGTATTTGAATATTCCTTCTGCAGAACGTTTTGATTATTTTGCGCAGCATTATATCTGGGTTCCTTTGGTTTCTTTCCTTGCTATTGGTTTAGGTACCATGAGTGGTGGTTGGAAGATCATCAAAACAATGGGAACAAAGATTACTAAGGTAACTTCATTAGAAGGAGTAAGTGCAGAAACGGCAGGTGCTATTACCTTATTCATCACAGATCACTTCGGTATTCCTGTATCTACTACACACACGATTACAGGTTCTATCATTGGGGTAGGATTAACGAAAAGAATTTCAGCGGTAAGATGGGGAATCACTGTAAGCTTACTTTGGGCTTGGGTTCTTACCATTCCAATCTCTGCAATAGTAGCTGCAATTACCTATCTTGTGGTAACCTTCGTTTTCTAAAAAACAAATCATATAATTATATAAACTTTGTCCATTTGGGCAAAGTTTTTTGTTTTATAAAGCCTTGAAAAATCGTATTTTTGTTCAAATTATAAGATTTTATGGAATTTTTAGACAGATACCAGCAGATTGTTGCAGATGCCATCACTAAATATACTTTTAAAGATAAACCTTCGGAGCTCTATGATCCGATGAATTATATTATTTCCCATGGGGGAAAACGTCTTCGTCCTATTATGGTGCTAATGGCATGTGATATGTTCGGGGGAGATCTTAAACAGGCTATCAAACCGGCATTGGCTATCGAGTTTTTCCATAACTTCACCCTGATCCATGATGATATTATGGATGAGGCACCATTAAGAAGAAACAAACCTACCATTCATACTTTACACGGTCTTAACGTAGGAATTCTTTCTGGAGACGGACTGATGTTGAAAGCGTATAAATTTTTTGAAGATCTTGAACCTGAAATCTTCAAAGCATGTATCAGAATATTTACCCACACAGGGCTTCTTCTTTGTGAAGGACAGCAGTATGATATCAATTTTGAAACTCAAAAGGACGTTACTTTTGATGATTATATCAGAATGATTACCTATAAAACCGGAGTGTTGAGTGCTTCTTCATTTGAAATCGGAGCTTTGATTGCAAGAGCTGATTTTAAAGATGCTAAAGCTATTTTCAACTTCGGAAAACACATCGGAATAGCATTCCAGATTATGGATGATTATCTTGATGTATTCGGAGATCAGGCGCAGTTTGGAAAAAAACATGCTGGAGACATTTACGAAAACAAGAAAACCGTTCTGTATCTGCTGGCAAGAGAGCATGCTACAGACGAAGAAAGAAAAGAACTGGACTACTGGTATTCTAAAAAGACTGAAAATGTTGATAAAGTATATGGAGTAGAAAAGATTTTCAGAAGAACAAAAGTAGATGAAAAAGCATTACGTTTGATTGAAAAGCATAATGAGATCGGACAAAGTTATCTTCAGAAAATTGATGTTCCGGAAGAAAAGAAAAAACCTTTTATCGAACTGGCAAATTATTTGTTGAGAAGAGAAAGCTAATATAGGCAGCAGAGGGTAGGTAGCAGGCAACAGCAATTTGCCCGCTACTTATTTCCTGCAACCTAATCCCTATACAATGAAATTCAGAACAGAAGTTGATATTCCCGCATCAGAAAAGAAGATTGAGATTGAAGATAAAATATTTTCAATAGGATCATGTTTTGCCTCTGAAATGACGGATTTACTCCAGGACGGACAACTTCAGACCCTCAACAACCCATTTGGGACTATTTTTAATCCTTTTTCCATCAATAATGCCGTCAATAGATTACATGACTCTGCATTTTATGAAGAAGAGGAACTGATCACTTACAATGAAGAATATATTTCTCTTGATCATCACACCAGTTTT
>CBFQYI010000291.1:0-5913 GCA_965720825.1 uncultured Chryseobacterium sp.
CATGCAAAAGAAGTTCTGCTCTTTTATAGCCCGCAAATCTTCTGGCCCATACAATCGTAAAGACATTAGGATTAAATAAATTTCCTGTCTGATCAGCAACAATACTGAACAGTTTTTTCTTTAAATATTTTTTGCGGAAATCGAAAACGGTTGCATCATTTTCATCTTTTGCATTGTATAAAGGTTTATCAGACCAATATTTAAATTCCTGAGCATTGGTGATAGAGGTGATTTCGCAGATTCCCGGATATTTACTCCACATGGCCCTGGAAACTACACCATGAAGCTGGGAAACTCCATTAGCCATTCTGGCCATTCTTAATGCACAGAGAGAGTGATTGAAACGGTCGTCATCAGATCCTTCAATATTTTTTACTTCTTCCATGCTGTATCCGGAAAAATAGGACATATCATAACATAATCTGAAGCTGTGCTTTTCATTCCCCGCTTCTTCCGGGGTATGAGTAGTGAAAACAAGTTTTTCTTTAACTTTATTAAGGTCTCCGTTATATTTTCTCAGAAGATAAAAGGCAGCTGGCAGCCCATGTGCTTCATTAAGATGATATACCTCTCTTTCAATATTCATTTCATCCAGTAACTTGGCTCCTCCTTTTCCCAATAAAATATATTGAGCAAGTTTTGTAGATTCATTAGCGTCATACAATTTGTGACAGATTGTTTTGGAAACGTGATCATTTTCCGGAACATCTGTGGAAAGGAAAAACATAGGTGCCGTATTGAAGATTTCAGGATCAAGATACCATACCTTTACCCAAACCGGAGCACTGTGGATTTCGATTTGGAATTTTATTCCGGTATCTTCTAGAAAGCTGTACATTTTTCTCGTCCATACAGGTTGTAAAGTCTGATCATGATTTCTTGCCTGATCATAATATCCAAATTTCCACAGAATACCAATTCCAATTAGATCCTGCTTAAGGTTATAAGCACTTCTCATGTGAGATCCTGCGAGAAAACCAAGTCCTCCCGAATATATTTTCAGTACCTGCTCAAGAGCAAATTCCATTGAGAAATAAACGGTCTTTTTTGAATATTGAGGATTGATAGTGTAGGGTATTCTGAAATTCCTAAAATCCATAAATGTGGGTTTGTGTTTAAAAAGACAAAGGTATTAATTATGAAAATAAACTTTACATTAATTAATCGATAAATTAATTAAAAAACTAAGTATTGAATTGTTTTTTTACTTACCTTTAAGAATGTAAATTTTTGATTATCAAAAACTTTTAATAATGAAAGCCATTGGCTGCATGTGTTCTTTAATTCAATAAAAAAATCACACATGAAAAAGACGTTTTCTGAAGAAGATCTGATCAAGAATCTGAGTTTATATTACCTGAATCGGCATTTGAAAAAAAAGCCAATGGAAAAGTATCACCGTACTATAGACGAATCTCCGCTGCATGACCGTGAAAAATATAGAAAGAAATCCGAGATTCTGCTCCTCAATTCTTTTATGCATCATTTCCCCGAAGTGAAATTTGAAAACCTTACCTGCGAGAGTCCAGACTTTATCGCCAAGCTAAACGACAAAAAAATCGGAATAGAACTGACTGAAGTGATCAATCATCTGGAAATGAAAAAAGTGGAAAGTACTTTGAATAAAATGTTCCGTCAGGCAGAAATATTATTAGAACAGGAAGACACTACGAAATATCGTGGTGTTTATTTTTTAGAATTCCACCCGGAAACCAAATTTGATAATCTGGAAGTACAACAGGAAAACATCATCAGCATTTATAAGAGCATCAAAAAAAATAAACCTGTAGGCTGTGTAAAAAGTCTGAGAAAATCTTTTCACCGCAGAAATGTCTTTATCACCCATGAATACAGCATGAATCTGTTTGATGAACTGTGCTCCGAAAAGATTCTGGAACTCATTGAAAAAAAGAACGAAAAATTTCCTTATTATGACACCTCTGTGGATGAATGCTGGCTGGTCATTGTTTCCGATATGAATTCTATTGCTTCACGATATACTTTTATCCAGGATAAAGAACATTTGAATGAAGTAAAAAGTCCTTTCCATAAAATATTTCACCTTGAAAATCTCTGCGGAAATATTACAAGTATAAAATAAAGCTAATTTTTTATTGTGTTTATTTATTTTGTTCTTTAATTTAAAATAGTGTGAATGATTTTAAATCATTTGATGTTTTAATTTGTAATAATTTAAAATTATTTGGATTTTATTGTTTTTAATTAAAATAAAGTTATATTTGGTGGGTGTTGATTATCAATGCAATGTATAACTGATATAACCATAAAACATTAAATCTATGAGAAAACTTTTACTTTTTATACTTATATGTCTCTCTCATACTTTCTATGCTCAGGCTGATTGTGCTACCGCACTTTCCGTTTGCGGAAATTCAAATATCACGTATAGTCCTACCGGGTATGGTAATATAAAAGAATTGGTCAACTCAGGAAGTTGTATAGATTTTACTGGGGAGCACAATTCAATCTGGTATAAAATTACAATCGCTACAGGAGGAACTCTTACTTTTGATCTGGTTCCTAATAATCCGGATGCTGATTATGACTGGGCAATTTTTGGTCCTAATGTAACCTGTGGAAGTTTGGGATCACCGATACGTTGTAATGCTGCAACAGTTATTGGTCCTGGTCCTGCTACAGGATTAAATATGACAAGTACGCTTTTAAGTGCTGCAGGAGGTTCCCTGACTCCTTATTGTAAATATCTTGATGTTTTACCGGGACAGACCTATTATTTATTTATAGACAACTGGGTGAGCAGCACCAGTTCTACAACAGCACCGTTTTCTTTAACATGGGGAGGAACTGCAACACTGGCTTCACCATTTACAGATCCAAATATTCAGACTCAGCCATTTATTCCTCCGGGCATCCCGGCGGCAAATCCTGCAGACCCAAGAGAGGTTGTAATATGCTCTGCTACAGCTTTGTTTGATTTTTCTACATTATCCTCCGGAATTCTCAATGGAAATCAAAACTTTGGGGTAAGTTATCATCTGAGCCAGAATGATGCCTTAACAGGCAATAACCCTATTACAGCTCCTATCACTGTAAATACAACAACTGTCTATTATTACAGCATCAATTATACCGATCCGGCCAATGCATCTAATCCGCTTAATAAGTGTAAACAGGTCGGAACATTTAAATTTAAAGATGGTTCTATTACGGCAAAAAATGCAACTTTGACCCAATGTAACAATAATAATGCAGGTACAGCTTTATTTGATTTAACCACAGCAGACGTTATTGGAATCCTAAATGTTACTAAAAAATACTATCCCACAATGGCGGATCTCAATGCCGGAACCAATGAGATTACTACCCCAATGGCATTTGTGTCCGCAGAAGGAATTATCTATGTAAAGGTGATCTCAGAATTTGGGTGTACTGCAGTGGCACAGATTACTTTGAAATTTTATCCGGTAGTGGTGGTGAATGAAACAACCCTGAGATCATGTTTCATTGAAGCTAGTCCATCTACTGCCTCTTTTAATCTTGTGAATGCTTCGGTAACCGGACAGACCAACCCGACAAAAAAATATTATCCTTCATTAACGGACGCTCTTAATCAGACCAATGAGATTCTGAATGCCAATAATTACATTGCACCTAATGGATTTGTATATATAAGAGTTTCTAATGCTCAGGGATGTTATAATGTGGCGAAGGTTACTTTAGTCGTTATTCCACCTGTCTATTCTGATAAACTTAAAGATGTGACTATTTGTGCAGAAGACCAGACCACTCTGGATGCGGGATCAGGATTTAAAAGTTATGAGTGGAGCACAGGAGCTACTACACAAACGATCAAAGCGGGAATAGGAGTATATTGGGTAAAACTTAAAACAGGAGAATGTATTACAACACAAACTGTAAAAGTTCTTCCTTCTGAACAGCCGGTTGTTTCCGGTATTGATATCTCGAATAATACAATCACGGTATCTGTAATAGGAGGAACTCCGGCATATAAATATTCAATAGATAATATCATCTGGCAGGATTCCAATGTCTTCAATAATCTTTCAAGAGGAGATCATAAAGTCTATGTAAAAGATGCTTATGACTGTAACCCCATAGAAATAGGAATTGTTGTCCCCAATTTAATCAACGTGATTACCCCTAATGCAGATGGAATCAATGATGTGATTGATTATTCAGCCCTGGCCAACAAACAAAACCTGATCATGAATGTTTTTGATCGCTATGGAAACAAAATCTTCCAGGCAGACAAATCCAATGGCTATAAATGGGATGGTACGCAAGGTGGAAGAAGAGTCCCTACAGGAACATATTGGTATTCTATCACATGGAATGAAAATGATAAAAAGAATACAGCCATTAAATTCACAGGCTGGGTATTAGTGAAAAACAGAGAATAGTCAATAAAACAGATAGAAAAAACCACTTCAATCGAGGTGGTTTTTATTTTTAAAAGTTGTTAAATTAGATATCAAAATAGAAAGAATGAAAGACCTGTTTGTAAAACGTTTTGAATACTATAAATCTCTTGGTGATAAAACCTTTGAACAGTTAACAGATGAGCAGATGTTCTGGCAGTATAATGAAGAAAGTAATTCTATTGCGGTTATTGTGAAACATCTTGCAGGAAATATGCTTTCACGATGGACCAATTTCCTGACCGAAGATGGTGAGAAATCCTGGCGTAACCGTGATGGAGAATTTGTCAATACTTTTACCACTAAAGAAGAAGTACTTGATTTTTGGGAACAGGGCTGGGAATGCTTTTTTGATGCTCTTGATAAAGTAAATGAGGAAAATCTCTATTCCACAACATATATCAGAGGAGAAGCACATCCTGTGATTGATGCGGTTCTTCGTCAATTGGCGCATTATCCTTATCACATCGGTCAGATCGTTTATATTGCCAAAATGATAAAAAATGAAGATTGGAACACCCTTTCTATTGCCAGAAACCGATCTCAACAGTTTAATACAGAAATGAAAACCAAATTTTCAACTCATGATCCGGAAGCCAATTCATCACCCGTCTGCTTTCAAAACAGCCCGGAAGTGAGAGATGAATATAAACAATAGATTGAATCAATCTTGGATTCTTATTAAAATTACTATCTTTGCACCCATAAAATTCAGGAGTAACAAATGTCTACTTTTCATAGAACTGCCGCGTTTCATACACTTGGCTGCAAATTAAACTTTGCAGAAACATCTACTATTGCCCGTCAATTAACAGATGCAGGTTATGATAAGGTAAGTTTTGATGAAAAAGCGAATGTGTATGTTATCAATACATGTTCTGTGACAGAAAATGCTGACCGTGAATGTAAACTTCACGTGAAAAGAGCAATGAAAGCCAATCCGGAAGGGCTGGTTGTAATTGTAGGATGCTATGCACAGCTAAAGCCTGAAGAAATTTCACAGATTGAAGGTGTTGACCTGGTTTTAGGAGCAAAAGAAAAATTCAATATTCTGAGCTATCTTGACGATTTGGAGAAATCTGAAAGTGACGGCGTTGTTCATTCCTGTGAAATTGAAGAAACCGATTTCTTTATCGGAAGTTATTCTATAGGAGACAGAACCAGAGCTTTCCTGAAGGTACAAGATGGTTGTGACTACAAATGTACCTATTGTACCATTCCGTTAGCCAGAGGAATTTCACGTTCCGATACTATCGAAAATGTTCTCAGAAATGCCACTGAAATTGCTGCAAAAGACATCAAAGAAATTGTTCTTACAGGGGTGAATATCGGTGATTATGGTAAAGGTGAATTTGGAAATAAAAGACACGAGCATACGTTCCTTGATCTTATTTCGGAATTGGATAAAGTAGAAGGGATCGAAAGAATCCGTATATCTTCTATTGAACCCAACCTTTTAAAAGATGAAAGTATAGAACTGGTTTCTAAAAGT
>CBFQYI010000292.1:0-5911 GCA_965720825.1 uncultured Chryseobacterium sp.
GGTTCTACCAGATCAGTATATTCATAGAAAATTTCCCGGATCTTTTTCGAGATCTCTTTGTATCGGGCAAATCGGGGAGGAACAAAAATAAGTTGAGGACACTTTTCTTTGGCTGTTTTACTGGGCATTGCAGAGCGAACACCGAATTTTCTGGCTTCATAACTTGCGGCTGCCACCACACCACGATGCTGTCCGCCTACTGCTATGGGCTTGCCTTTCAACGTAGGATTATCATGCTGCTCCACAGAAGCATAGAATGCATCCATGTCCACATGAATAATTTTACGAAGAGGCAAAGAAAAATCCATATGCAAAGATATGGATTCCTTTATTGACGGTAAATTTTTTATAGAAAGGAAGTTCGAAGCTGGAGGCTGGAAGTTAATGTTATCGATAGAGGAATTTATGTCTTATTTATTGAAAGTTAATTAAAAAAAATAACGGATTATTCAACGTACTAAGATGACTTCCATCTTCCTGCTTTTTCTATTTCAGTCTCATGGTGAGAAGATGGGGTTCAAAACCTGCTTTTTCATAAGCTTTTATGGCAGATTCATTTTGTGCGTAGACATCAAGTCTTACCTCGTTTATTCCTCTGGATTTTGACCAGGAAATAAGTTCATCAGTAATCACTTTATTGATTTCTTTTCCCCTGTGCTCCGGCTTTACATACATGAAACCGAGATAGGCATATTCTTTAAACTGATAATACTCTTTTGCTGCTTTTTTAATCAGGGCATATCCTGATGCAATGATTTGATTGTTCTCTTCGGCAACAATTACGGTTGCTTCCGGAGATTGTATCAGATGTTTTAAATCATAATAATGAATCTCTCCTTCAATCAATGTACTGTTAAAAGGTCTTTCTGCAGTAACAACTCCCTGTTCAAATTCTAAAAGGATTGCTAAATCCTGTTCTGTGGCTTCTCTTGTGATCATGGTGGTATTTATATAAAATTTTAAAACTCATTGAAAAGTTAATGATTCCAATGAGTTTTCTATATTTTTCGGATTAAAATAACGGTTGGTTATTTTAAAAGTTTGTCTATGGTTTGCTGAAGTTCAGGATCATCTGGAGATATTGCATAATATTTTGCAATAGAAGATTTTTGATCAATTACCATATATCTTGGAATCCAGTTAAGATCTATATAATTATTAAAATCATTTTTCCAGCCTGTAGAAAACCAATAATTTTCTTTGTGTTTCATATCAAATCTTTCAAGGCTTTTTTCAAATCCTTCTTTTGAACGGTCTAATGACAGAAATACAAAATCGATATTCTTGTTATTTTCTTCTAGTTCCTTGGCTTTTGGAAGAGCATTTAAGCAGTCTCTACACCATCCGGCCCAGAAATCAATCACTAAAACTTTTCCTTTATGCTGATCCAGAATCTGTTTGATAGTAACGGTTTTTCCCTCTTCATCTTCCAGTTTCTGTTGCAAAGCTTCTTTTGAAAATCCTGTTTTCAGGACCGCAGGGACTTTTTGTGAATAACTTATCCCAAAAATACCCATCATCAATAATAATATCAACTTTCTCATCTCGTACAATTTCATGGGTACAAATCTAAACAATGAATGGCAATCTGGGATTGATTTCTTGGGAATTAGTAAAAATTTATAATATTGATGGATTCTATGGGGGAGGAGAGTGGGAACGGATAAACCACCCCGTCAAAAATCAAAGAATTTTTACCACCCCTCCGAGGGAGGTGAATATTTACGTCTTCAGTTGTAATATAGGTTTATTTTTACTGGTAGTTTTTAATCAAGCCTTTGACAACGGCAATTACATTGGGCATTGCTTTATTGGCAGCATTCAGAACTTCTTCGTGAGAAACGGCAAAAGCTACATCTGGCCCGCCAAGATCTGTGATGACAGAAATACAGAAAACATCCATTCCCATATGTCTGGCAACAATCACTTCGGGAACGGTGCTCATTCCTACCATATCACCGCCAATAGCTTTAATCATGCCATATTCGGCCGGAGTTTCAAAAGTTGGTCCTTGTAATGCTACGTAAACTCCCTGATGGATTTTAATCTGGTGATCTGCAGCTGCCTGTTCCGCAGTGGCAATCATTTTTTTATTGTAAGGTTCGCTCATGTCCACAAAACGTGGTCCAAGCTCATCGATGTTTTTTCCGCGTAAAGGATGCTCAGGCATCATGTTGATATGATCTTTCAGAATCACAATATCTGCAACACTGTAAGCGGGGTTTACGCCACCGCAGGCATTGGAAAGAATAAGGTTTTGAATTCCCAGCAAATGAAAAACCCTTATTGGGAAAGTCACCGTTTCCATAGAATGTCCTTCATAATAATGGAAACGTCCGCTCATCATCAGTACTTTTTTTCCTTCCAGAATTCCGTAAATCAGTTTTCCGGTATGTCCGGCTACTGTAGTCTGTGGAAAATGAGGAATGTCTTTGTACTCTAAAACATGGATCGGTTCTACTTCATTTTGTAATTTACCAAGTCCGGATCCTAAAACAACTGCAAAATCAGGAGTTTCCTGAATAATATTTTTAATAAAATCTGCAGTCTCTTTAATTTTTTCTAACATAATCTAAGATGATTTGATTGAATTCTTCTTTCTTATCAATAAGTACATTGATAGGCCAGTAGTAAACAATTTCTCTAAGATAGTCAAAAGTTTTCAGACGTACATAGTCTTTCTCTGTGGTTAATATCAGTTTATATTCTCCTAATTTTTTGTATTCGGCAAGGATTTTTTTAATATCATCATCCGTGAAATTGTGATGATCTCTGAATTTTAAATGCTTTACTCTTTTTGAGAATTTTGCCAGATGTTCCAAAAGTGGCTTAGGATTCGCAATTCCGGTAATCAGTAAAATATCATAATAATTCAGGTTGTTATCCGGAAGCATTTTGTCTTTTCCGTATACATTTTCGTCATAGCCGATGGATGAAAAGAATACTTTCTGTCCGTAAGAAGGTCTTATTCTTGAAATATAATACCTTTTGGTTTCCTCCGTCAATTCATCAGGACATTTACTGATCATGATGATATTGGCTCTTTTATATCCTGCTCTTGATTCTCTCAAATCCCCCGCAGGAAGAAGGTAATCTTTGAAAAATGGATCATTAAAATCGGTCATCAGAATATTGAATCCTGCTTTGATAGCTCTGTGCTGCATGGCATCATCCAGTACCAGAACTTCAAGATCCATATCATCAATCACTTTTTTGGCACCGGGAACACGCTCTTCGGAAACGGCAATTACGAAACGGTTTTTAAAACGTTCAAAAAGCTGCATCGCTTCGTCGCCTACCATTTTGTAGTTGCTTTCGTAATTTGTTACTTCATAGCCTTTGGTAAGCCTTCCGTAACCACGTGAAAGCACTCCGGTTCTGTAATGTTTGGATAAGAATTGGGCAAGATACATCACCATAGGTGACTTCCCGCTTCCGCCCACAGAAAGGTTTCCGACATTGATTATCGGTGTCTTGAATTTTGTCGATTTAAAAACTCCCAGATCATACATTGTGTTCCGGATACCCGTTACCAAATGATAACCAAGGGAAAAAGGATAAAGGTACCATCTTTTCATACGATTGCAAAAATAGGAATTTTCATAAGCATTTGGTATATTAATCTCAAAGACTTTTCAACAAATATTTCGTTAAATTAAAGTATTTTTGTGGAGTTATTATAATACTTTGAGATACTTTATTGAATTTTCTTACAACGGAAAGAATTATTTCGGCTATCAGATACAGCCGGATGCTATTTCTGTGCAGGAAGAACTGGAAAAAGCGCTGTCTACCATTTTGCGCGAAGAGATTAAAACTACTGGAGCAGGAAGAACAGATACAGGCGTTCATGCCAAAAAAATATTTGCCCATTTTGATACGGAAAAAGAGTTGGATGATCAGCTTACACGCAGGCTGAACAGTTTTCTTCCACCCGATATTTCCATCAAAAGGATTTTTCCGGTAAAAGATGATTTCCATGCCCGTTTTGATGCTACATACAGAACTTACGAATATTATATCTCCCTGGAAAAAAATCCGTTCACCCAGGAATCTGCCTGGCAGCACTGGAAAAGAAGTCTGGATATGGATGCGATGAATGAAGCCTGCAAAATTCTTTTTGAATATGAAGATTTCACCAGTTTTGCCAAGTTAAAGACCGACAACAAAACCAATATCTGCAAAATTTATAAAGCAGAGTGGGAGCAGAACGGAACGGAATTAAAATTTACCGTTTCTGCCAATCGTTTTCTCAGGAATATGGTTCGTGCTATTGTTGGAACAATGGTGGAAATAGGAACAGGAAAACTGCAACCGGAAGATCTTCGTAAAGTAATTGAAGACAAAAACCGTAATGCTGCAGGTACCTCAGCGCCGGGACACGGACTGTATTTGGTAGATGTAGGGTATGAATTTTAAATGAAAAACTAAAAACAAAATAATAATCATGTTATCAATTTTTATTCTTATCGGTGCCTACCGATATTATGCCCAGCTGGCAGAAAGATTTGGAAAAACAAAATGGCAATACGGTGTTTTGGCCATCGGAATTTATCTGGGAACCCAGCTTGTGTTAGGGATGAGTTACGGTGTGTATTTGGGGATAACAGATCCTGAATCCGTAGATAATGTAAATTATACAGGATTTTCCGGAGTGAATATCGTAGGTTGGCTCATCTCTATCGTTGCCGTTTGGGGAGTTTATAAACTCCTTGAAAATAAGTTTATAAAAGAAAGACCTGCAAAAACCATCGAAATTGAAGAAATAGGGAAGACTATTGATCAGTAACCAATATATCAATTCTTTTCTTGCTATCAGAAACTGAGGAAAAGTAGCGGAATATGTACTGGGCTGGATACAAAAGAATGATTAATATATTCATATTGTAAATAGTAGGTATCTGATATTTTCTATGACGATTTGCAAAAGTTGTAAAGGCAGTCCGGTTATAATGTCTTATTTTTGCATAGAATTTTATTTTAATTCTTTCTTTCGATTCGTACAATGAAAAAACAAGATACCTGGGGAATTATAAAAAGGCTGTTCTTTATCGGAATGAAATTTCGTTCTTGGTTCATCCTTACCCTTATCATTTCCATATTCCTTTCCATCGTTTCTACTTACAGGCCTTATCTTACCATGCAGGTGGTGGATAATGACATTACAAAGCTGCATGATAAAGCTTTGATGATGAAACACATCTACATCCTTGTGGGATTGGTGTTTGCTGAAACGATATTAAACTTTTTCCTGGTTTATTTTTCAAATTTTATCTCGCAGAATGTGATCAGGGATATCAGAGAGCGTTTATATGCTAAACTGATTTATTTCAAAACTTCATTCTTTGATAAAACCCCAATCGGGCAGCTGGTGACGCGTGCCGTAGGAGATGTAGAAACCATTGCAACGGTATATACAGATGGATTTTTGATGGTATTCGGAGATATTCTGAGAATTCTGTTTGTACTGATTATGATGTTCAGTACCAATGTTCATCTGAGTTATATTACGCTGGCCATTTTACCTTTGATGGTGCTGATTACAAGATTCTTCCAGAAAAGGCTGAAAAAAGCTTTCGGGGATGAAAGAAACTGGACGGCCAATCAAAACTCATTTGTTCAGGAAAGACTGGCAGGGATGTCGATCATTCAGGTCTTCAACAGACAGGAATCTGAGTTCAAGAAATTTGATGATATTAATATTACTCTGAAAGGTGCATTGCTGAGAACTGTATTTATTTTCTCACTGTTCTTTCCTGTAGTAGAACTTATTTCTTCATTATTTATAGGATTTATCCTTTTCTACGGAGGATACATTACGATCAGTGCAGTAGTGGTGATTGCTTTTATCCAGTATATTTCAATGATGATCCTTCCTTTGAGTCAGATTGCAGACCGTTTCAACAATATC
>CBFQYI010000293.1:0-5895 GCA_965720825.1 uncultured Chryseobacterium sp.
AATTGCAGAATACTCGGATCTGGCACAATATATCCGTGTGTATACTAATTCTGTAAGATATATTCCTTCCAATAAAAATAAATTGCAGTTGGCTTTATTTGTCAATCCGGCCATTGTTTTCAATTCTGAAAATGGATTTTTAAAACGTTGGAATTTCAATATTTCATTAAACTCTCAAAACTCATTCTACAAAAAGGAAAAAGTACTTGTTCTGAATCCTTTTGAAAAGAACAGTGACCAGATCCTTAAAAATCAGAACATTCTTGCTTCCGTACAGTTTAATCCAACCGATAAATCAGGCTGGAATGGAAATTACAGATTCATCACCAATGATAATCTCATCAATGCCAATTTCAGTAATGAAGAACGTGAGCAGACTTCCCATTTCCTGAATATAGGGTATTGGTTCAATAAAGAATTCAGAGTTGATTGGGAAAACTCGGTGCACGATATCCAGAACTCTTCACAATTATTTAAAACCAGAGATTATCGTCTCAATAATTTTGAAACCAAGCCAAAAGCAACTTATAAATTTACAGATGCCATTCAGGCTGAATTATCTTCTGCTTTCCGTCAGAAACAAAGATTGGATGGTGAAGAACTTCTTAAAGCTTTTGATATTACAGGAACCATCCAGTGGGAGCGCAGAAAAACGTCTATCCGTGGAAACTTCTCATTCATCAATAACAATTTTACAGGAAACAATTTCAGTATTGTAGGAAACCAGATGCTGGATGGGCTTAAACCTGGAAAAAACCAGGTATGGAGTGTGTTTATCCAGCAGGCTATCAATTCGTTTATCCAGCTGAATCTTAATTACGAAGGAAGAAACTCCGGTGACCGTACCATTCATATCGGAAGTATGCAGGTAAAAGCAAGTTTCTAATAGTCACCGTTATTTTTCATCATAAAAAAATCCCCAATATCGCTATTGGGGATTTCTTTTGGTTATGAGTTTAACCGTTATTTTTTAATTATTTTCAAGGACTGCGATCCTTTTTCTGTATTTACTTTTACAATATAAACTCCCGCAGCGGCACGTCTCATGTCTACAGAACCTTTTTCAGCGTTAATTGTTTCGCTAAGAATTCTCTGGCCTGAAACATTATACACTTCAACATCTTTGATCCTTGTATCATTATTGATATAAAGGAAATCTGTAACAGGGTTTGGATAAGCACTCACTGTATTCTTTTTCGCAGCTTCATTCACCGCTAACACAGCAACCGTAAATTCAAAGCTTCCAAGATCAGGTGTTAAGGGATTTCTTATATTGCCATCTGCATCCAGTGTTACTTCAACTACCGGAGTTCCTTTATTATCAAGAGCCGCATTTCCTGTGGCAGATAAATGGAAATCTGTAGCTGATACAAATACTGGCAGAACATTCAGAGAGTTTACATTTCCTCCGAATCCTGCCTGGATATCAGCAAGTGTAGCTTTTGCCAATCCTCCGATATAACCCAGATTAGTTCCGGAAGAATAGAAATTATTAAAATTAATGGAAGAGAAAACACCACTGGCCGCTCCTGCATAAATAGTATATCTGTCTCCTGCCTGAGTCTGGGTATTCACAAAAAGATTATTTCTTACATCAATCCCTCCCAAACCGGTTACTCCACTTGTGATATTTAAAGCAGACGGTCTTCCTGCAACAGTCTGGCTTACGTTCATCACAACCGTATTATAGTAAAGTTTATATCCACCTCCTGCACCAATAACGATTCCGTTTCCATTATCATTTGCACCTCCAGTGGTTGCATATCCATAACCGGCTACCCCACTCACTACATTATTGGCAACTAAGGTATTGGAGGTAAGGCTTGTTGCTGCAAGATAGATCCCTTGTGCTCCATATCCTAAAGTATTAGTATTTTTTATCCCGTTAATTTTATTATTATCTATAGTTACTCCGGTGGTTGCTGCCGCTGCATAAATCCCTGCAAACACAGTTCCTGTTCCACTGGAGTTAAAATTGGAAATTGTATTCCCTCTTACAATAATATTGGCCGTTGCAGAGGCTCCTGTATTACCAGCGGTTACGGTTACCCCCGCAGCTCCTCCGGTAGAAGTTCCGGTATATCCAAGATTGGTAATGGTATTGGAAATAATGGAAGAATTAACCGTTGCAGTGGCAAACCAAACTCCTCTTTTGATCTCAGCCATGGTTGTTTCGAAATTACCAATCGTATTATTGCTTACCGTTACTCCATCTGCTCCTTGTACATAAATTCCACCAAGGCGAATGGCATCTGCCCCCGAAGCACTTAGATCATTTCCTGTTACCAGGGTATTCGCTCCATTACCTGCCGCTGTAGCAGCAAATAAATACATTCCCATATACGCTTTCTTCACTGCATTATTCTGGATGGTAACATTATTAAAGAAGCCTCCTGTAGGCGTTGCCGCACCATCATACATGACAAAAGCAGAAGAAGTATTGATCCCATTTACAATATTCAGGTTTTTCACCATAATATTAGTATTTGCAGCGGCAGCAGAAGCCGCTATAAATGTAAGTACCTGCGGCGCTGTAGTAGAAGTATTGGTAAGGGTAAGATCTCTTGTCGTTCCTGAAGCTGCATTGCTTCCATCCAGGGTAATATTACTACCCAGTATTCTTACTAAGGGTGCACTGGCAATATCACCGGAAATAGCAGCTGTAACTCCTATTGCAGGTTTTATGGCAACAGAAGTATAGCTTGTCGCTCCGCCACTGGCATTCAGACTCGCGGTGGCTGTTTCTGTTGTGTTTGCGGTGATACTGATTGTAATTGCGCCCTGGTGTGTTCCCGCATTAATAGCATCGAATGCTCCTTTTAACGTGGTATAGGTTCCTGTAGCTGTTCCTGCCGTGGCAGCAATATTCACTTGTGAATAAAAATTTGATGAAACCAAAATTGCCATCAAACAAAATAGAATTTTTCCCATGACATTAATTTTTATTATACTAAATATAAAAAATAATTATCAATAAAATTCAATAAATACTGATAATCAATTAAATATATCAAATAAAAACTAAACATAATATCATAAAATCCCTTAAATAATAGAACACAAACGAAACGCGATACCACATTGTAATTTATAAAAATTTGTTTTTTCAGAATTTCGTAAATTTGCACCATGATAAAAATAGGCAACATAGAACTGCCGGAATTTCCACTTTTGCTGGCTCCGATGGAAGACGTAAGTGATCCTCCGTTCAGACGTTTGTGTAAAATGCATGGTGCAGATTTAATGTATTCGGAATTTATTTCTTCCGAAGGGTTAATTCGTGACGCTATCAAGAGTCGTAAAAAGCTGGATATTTTCGATTATGAAAGACCCGTTGGGATACAGATTTTTGGTGGTGACGAAGAAGCGATGGCTATGTCTGCAAGAATTGTTGAAACGGTAAATCCGGATCTGGTAGATATTAATTTTGGATGTCCTGTAAAAAAAGTTGTCTGCAAAGGAGCAGGAGCTGGTGTTCTGAAAGATATCGACCTTATGGTACGTCTTACAAAGGCTGTTGTAAGCTCTACTCATCTTCCTGTTACGGTAAAAACCCGTCTGGGATGGGACAGCACCAGTATTAATATTGATGAAGTAGCAGAACGCCTGCAGGAAACAGGAATTAAAGCTCTTACGATACATGCAAGAACCCGTGCTCAAATGTATAAGGGTGAAGCAGACTGGGAGCATATTTCAAGAATTAAACAAAATCCTAATATAGAAATTCCAATTTTTGGAAATGGTGATATAGATTCTGCTGAAAAAGCATTAGAGTATAAACAAAAGTATGCATGTGACGGTATTATGATCGGGCGTGCTGCCATTGGATATCCATGGATTTTTAATGAAATCAAACATTTCTTTGCAACAGGAGAGCATTTACCTGAACCTACCATTTCAGACCGATTACTGGCGGTACGTCAGCATGCAGAATGGAGTGCTGAGTGGAAAGGAGAAAGATTAGGGTTGGTTGAAATGAGACAGCATTACAGCAACTATTTCCGAGGAATTCCTCATTTCAAGGAGTTCAGAAAAAAATTCCTGGAAGTTTTCACAATGGAAGAAATGAATAGCTTGATTAAAGAAACCCAACAGTTCTACGAAGAATATCAGGCACAGCTATAAAAATAAAAACCATCAGCAAAACTGATGGTTTTTTTATATTGAGAATCTAATTTAATATCCTTCTGATGAAGATTCGTTTTTAATTAATCCCAGAGCTGAAGAGGTTCCAATTCTTTTAACTCCCATTTTGATCATTTTTTCAGCATCTTCAGGAGTTCTTACTCCACCAGCTGCTTTTACAGGAAGTTTCCCGGCATTGCTGAGCATAATTGTTATTCCTTCAAAGGTTGCTCCGTTAGGCTTTCCTTCGGCAGTCTGATAAAATCCTGTAGATGACTTGACAAAGATTTTCGACAACTCATTTTCAGCAAAATTCTCTTCTGCCCAGGTAGAAATCTTTTTAGTAAGATCTGCAATTTGTTCATCAGTTAATGCTGCAATTTCAATAATCCATTTTGCAATTTTATGATGCTCAAGAGATAATTGGGTACATTTTACAAATTCTTCTCTTACCAGTTCTATATTCCCCTGTAGATAAGCCGTATAATTAATGACAAAATCTAATTCATCTGCTCCGTCTTCTATTGCTTTTGAAGCTTCTGTAAGTTTTTCATCAATAGAATACGTTCCTTCGTGGAAACCTATTACAGTTCCTACTACAACATTTGAATTTCTTTCCTGAATAAATTTTTTAATTTCAGATACATAATCCGGTCGAATCATCACGGCAAAAATACCATTGTCTATTGCTTCCTGGGCAAGATCTTTATCTTTTTGAAGTGTTTCTTCGTCGGAAATACCTGATTGTTCTGGAGTTTTCAGGTAAGTTGAATCCAAATATTGGGCTATGTTCATATTATTATACTTTCAATTGTCTGTAAATACCTTGTTCTAAAGATATAAAAGTTTCTGTTCTTGTTACTCCTTTCAGCTTTTGAAGCTTACTAAGAATCTGCATTAAGTGATCATTGTCTTTACAAAGCACTTTCAGGAAAATGGTATAGTTTCCTGTAGTATAGTGGGCCTCCACTACTTCGTTGATATCATGCAAAGACTTTACCACTTCCGGATAATGGCTTGGCTGATCCAAAAATACACCGATGTAGGAAATCACTTTGTATCCAATTTTCTTAGGGTTAAGAAATGATATTGAATTTTCAATAACTCCTGCATGTTCGAGTTTTTTGATTCTTTGATGCACTGCAGTGGTGGAAATTCCAACATTTTTTGAAATGTGGGCTAAAGAAGTTTTAGCATTATCCATCAACATGTAGATGATCTCTTTGTCAATAGAATCTAAATGGTAGCTTGTGTTGCTCGAATTTTTCATTTTCTACTTTTTTTATTATTTATGTTTTTTACTGTAAATTCTTAAATTTTACAAAAACCGGAAAGTGATCGCTATATCCACCCAAATACCGTGTACCGGCATAAGTTCGGAAAGGCCGTCCTTCAAAATTTCTGGTTCTGCTGCGGATTTTTTCAGAATTAAATACATGGGCATCCTGAAAAGCCAGCGTCTTATTATCAAGCAAAGATCTTGACATAATGATCTGATCATACAGCAATCCAGATTTATAATGAAAAGTAGAATAATTTCTTGTAGAAAACAATTGTTGAAAAGGGTTCACTAACACCTTCTCATGGTCATTGTCATAGAGAATCTGTACTAAATTTTCATCATCCGGGTTTTCGTTGAAATCACCACACAAAATGACATGCTCTTTATCAGCATTTACAATTTTCATAATCCGTTCCCGGACTTCATTCAATATAAAGGTTCTTTTTGGCTTATTAATATCTTTTTCTCGCTTAGAGGGAAGATGGGCG
>CBFQYI010000294.1:0-5878 GCA_965720825.1 uncultured Chryseobacterium sp.
GAAAGCCTGACGGTTATCTTGAAATTAAAAATGCCAACAGGTATAATCTTAAAAACGTAACCGTACAGATTCCAACGGGAGTAATGACAGTGGTAACGGGAGTGGCGGGATCTGGAAAAAGTACTCTGATTAATCGTATTCTGCCGGAAATTTATCCGGAGGTGACCATTATTGATCAATCGCTCTTTGCAGCAAGCGCCCGTTCCAATTTGCTTACTTATCTCGGAATATCAGATATTGTGCGTAAGCTTTTTGCACAATCTAATCTTGTTTCAGACAAACTGTTCAGCAGAAATAGTGAAGGAGCCTGCAAAAACTGTAAAGGATTGGGAATAGAAAAAATTGACCTTGCTTTTATGGATGATATTGAGCAGCCCTGTGAAGTTTGTGGAGGATCTGGATTTGATCCGGAGGTATTGCAATATACCTATAACGGAAAAACAATTGTGGAAGTGATGAACATGACGGTTTCTGAGGCTGCTGATTTTTTTAAGGAAGAATTTGTTCTTAAAAATTTTGATCTGCTGATACAATTAGGTCTTGATTATCTTACATTAGGGCAAAGGCTGGACAGCTTTTCCGGAGGCGAAAGACAGCGCCTGAAACTCACAAGAGAACTGAAAAACACCAATCAGATCATTATTCTTGATGAACCAAGTACCGGGCTGCATCCAAGTGACACCCAAAAGCTGCTTAGGTTCTTTAATGGGCTTGTAGATCAGAATAATACATTGATTGTTATAGAACATAATCTTGATATTATTTCGCAGGCAGACTGGATTATTGATATGGGGCCTGATGCAGGGAAATTTGGTGGTGAAGTCTTATTTGAAGGAAGTCCGCCGGAGCTATTGAAAAACAAAATATCATATACCGCGGAGTTTCTGAGGAAACATGTGGAATAGAAAAGTAGTGTTAAAAACGCAAAGTAAAGCTGCAAAGCTGCTTACGACGCTTAAGAATAAAACTTCTGCTTCATCAGTCGATTGTAAATCAACTCTTTCTTTGCATTCTTACAATATTAGATCATTTAAAATCACCTTTGCGTTGAAAAACTTTAAGATCACAAACCATTAAGAAGAATGAAAAAGTGAAGAATATTAAGATGGGTTTCCTTTGAAAAGATTGTTTATTTTTTCACGCAGATCGAGGAGATTGCGCAGATTTTTTTTGAGATCTGCTTAATCTGCAAAATCCGCGAGAAATAAAGTTTAAAAATAAAACAGACTGCTTTGTCGATTGAGTGCAAATCAACACCCTTATAATATTAGATCATTTAAAATAACCTTGCGTTAAAAACTTTAAGATCATAAACCATTAAGAAGAATGAGAAATGAAGAGTATTAAGATGAACAACCTGTCATTGCGAACCAAAGGTGAAGCAATCTCATCAATGACAGATCAACTTAATACTCTTAAAACCTTATCAACCTTAATGGTTTAAAGATTATTTTTTACCCGCTTTCATCGCTGATTTTATAGCTTTTTCAACCATTCTCCAGTCGTAAAGGTGGAATATCCTACCATTACTCATGGCAACAAAAACGCCTTTAGGGAATTTCGGACCTAAGTTAACGTTTGTCACTTCAGATCCATCGCTTTCCAGTGTAGAAACCGGAATCTCTGCAATCCTTCCTTTTGATTGGTCTTCCCTTAAATACACATTGAAGGTGTCATTCTGCTGATTTGAAACAAGAATATACCCTTTTCCTTTAGCAGTGGGATAAATCGATATTCCCTCTACATCAGATTTAAAATCTCCTTTCCCGAAAACGGATAATTCTTCATTTCCTTTTTCCGGATCCGCATAATATTTGTGAATTCCGAACTGCTCATCAGAATAATAGATATAACCCATTTCGTCATCTACAGCAATGCTTTCAATCTCTTTCAAACCACTGTATTTCCCAAATTTACGGACAACCTCTCCTGTGACAGACCCATTTTTTTCTGCCAGTTTGTACTGCCAAAGATAGCCGTCAGCCGGACCTGATTTTCTTCCGACAATAGCAAATATTTCTTCTGTCTTCGGGTTTTTATACATTGAAACTCCCATCGGACCACGTTCAGTTTCTCCTTCAAATACAGAGATTTCTCCCACTTCTTTTAGTTCAGGAAGAGTATATAATTTTACTTTGTTGGTTTCCCTTTCCGTTACCGCTGCGATATCTGTTTTCTTTCCATTTAAAATAAAACCATATTCAAGATCAACATTGTTGGGCCGTTTCAACCCTAACACTTTATTGATAATTTTTCCGTTAAGATCAAAGGCATATAATCCGCCATCGGTATCTTTATCTGTTCCGATGATGATACTTTTTGAAGCATCGTGAGGATTAATCCATATGGCAGGATCGTCCGTATCATGAACCACTGTTTCTGTGATAACAGCAGGTTTTAATTTTTCTATAACTTCTTTCTGCCCTGTACAGTTGATCACAAAAGGAAGAACTGAAAGAGCCAGTAGATAATGTATATTTTTCATGTGTATTTTAAAAATCAAATTTCACTCCCATCGTAAACCTCGGTCTGTAATATTCAGCCTGAGCGGTTCTGCTCTGGATTCCCTGGTAGTATCTTAACGGTTGATTAGTCAGATTATTGGCTTCCGCAAAAATTCTCAGCTGGCTGGTAATCTTGTAAGAAGCATTGGCATCAAGGAAGAACTGTTTGTCGTAATAACGGTCATCAAATGCCTTGCCGCCAAGTTCATCAATATAATGAGAAGCATAGTTCATGGAAACTCTCGCTGAAAAGCGTTTGTTTTCCCATGAAAGAGATCCGTTGAACATATGAGGAGCAGCCCCCGGAAGTCCTACATCTGTTCTTTCCACCCCATCTTCATTCGTAATTCCTTTTGCTTTGGATTTGGTGTACGTGTAGTTCACATAGACTCCAAGTCCTTTCCAAAAGGCTCCGGGTATAAAATCAAGCTGTCTTTGTAACGCAACTTCAAAACCATAAATATCTACATTGTCGCCATTACGCTGCTGGATGAATTTCCAGTTGCTTTCCCCGGCAGGAATAGGGTTGGTTTGTCCTGCAAAATCATTGGCAAAGTCATTGGCAGTATAATTTCTTTTCGAATAGGTATAAATGAAATCGTTCAGGTTTTTATAGAAAATACCTCCGGAAAGAATTCCGACAGATTTGAAGTATTTCTCTGCCATGAAATCAAAATTGTAGGCATACGTTGCTTTCAGATTCGGATTTCCTGCTGCAACGATTTCATCTTCTGAAATAACATTCAGATAAGGAACCAGTGAGTAGTAATTCGGGCGGGCAAGAGCGGTAGTAAATGCTGCACGAAGTACAAGATCCTGCATCGGAACATATTTAAAAGATATATTCGGAAGTACGTTGGTGTAGGTATTGGTATTATTGATTTGTCCTACAAGATCCTTCTCATTCATCACATAATTTCCGGTGTAATCAATCTGGGTTGTTTCAATACGGGCTCCAACGATCATCGATAGTTTATCATTGAAGTCCTGATCCCAACGGATATAACCTGCATAGATCTGCTCCTTTGCATTGTAATTGCTGGAAAGATACTTTTCAGGTTTCAGCTTACCATTAAATAGATTTGGATTGAATAAATCCAGTCCACCCAGGAAAGATGGATCAACAAAAGTTCCCGGAACATAATTTCCCGGCTGGAAGTTTTCCCCATTAAGATGTATGGTAGGTACGGATAATAGACTTCCCATACTGTTGACCGGAGTAAAAGCATAGAAATCATTCTCTCTTTCTTTTTTCTTCAAACGCATACGGAAGCCGGTACGAAGACGTCCTTTCTGGCCATCAATCACGGAAAACGGAAAACGTACATTCACTTTTGCGCCTAATTCTTTTTCCTGGGTAAAGTTATTGGCATCCGAAAGATCACTCAGTTTATAGCTGCCCAGATTGTCTGCTGCCAGAAGATTGAACATTGGTTTTTCAGGATTGCTAAGGTCTGGAGCGAAGTTCATCTTGCTGTTTTCAAACTCTATATAACGCTGATGAGGCTTGTCCTCACTGGCGATGGCATAGTTTACGGACCAGTCAAGATCTACCTTAGAGCCTAATAAATGTTCTCCTCTCAAAGCATAGTTCTGAACTTTCTGCTTTTCCAGACGGGTGTTGTCATTATTGGCATCACCTCCTTTATTCTGTCTGGTGATACTGCCTTTCCAGTCTGTAATCTCCGTTTCATCAGCATTGTAAACAGGTTTTATTTTATATCCCAATGCCATTCTGGTTTCCTTATCATTTCGGAAGTTGTACATCGCAGAAGCGTAGATCTTGTTTTTGGAATTGAATTCATAATCCATATTAAGATCAAAACTATGTCTGATACGATGTTCATTATAATAACGTACCCCCATTTTGCTTACATAAACCGTTTGGGCAAGGTCATTGGCCTGGCTCCATACAGGTTCTATATTATCAGAACCAAAATTGTTATTGTTATAGGAAAAGCTGAATACAGCGCCTAGTTTTTTATCCAAAAACCTGTTTCCATACACAAATCCGGCGGTATAATTTCCTTTTTCACGGATGGGGTTGTATCCTCCTGCAACGGTGGCAGATATTCTTTGTCCGTTTGGGGAAGCTCTGGTAATAAGGTTTACAGAACCTCCGATGGCATCGGCATCCATATCCGGAGTTAAAGTCTTATTAACTTCTATGGTGGAAATCATGTCGGACGGAATCAGGTCCATCTGGACATTACGGTTATCTCCCTCAGCAGATGGAATTCGGTCTCCATTCAAAGTAACTGAATTAAGATTAGGAGCAAGCCCTCTGATGATAAGGTTTCTGGCTTCACCCTGATCATTCTGTATGGTGATTCCCGGAACACGTTTCAAAGCATCCCCAATATTGGCATCAGGAAAACGTCCGATCTGATCGGAAGAAATCACATTGGTTATATTGGCATTGTTTTTTTGTTTGTTTAAAGCTCTTGCCTGATTTTTCAGAGTAGCTCCCGAAACGACAATGGCAGCAATTGATGTTTCTTTTTTGTCGAAAATAATATTCTGACGGGTATTTTTCTCAGGTTCTACCGTTACAGTATACTCATGTAGACCATAACCAAGGTAATCAATTTTCATGGTATAACTTCCCGGAGGAACATTCAGAAATACAAAGTTTCCATGTTCATCAGAGGTAGTATATATATTTCCCGGGCTTAGAGAGATTTTGGCTCCAGGCAGGGCTATCTTTGAATCATCATTGATGTTTCCGGACAAAGAACCGGTTTGTGCATAGAAAAAAATAGAGGCACAAAATAAAACAGACGTAAAAATTTTCTTCACTTTTAATATTTTAGATAAAAATCAAAACAAAATTAAACGTCTGTTTGGAAAAGGAGTTGAAGAGAAAATTAAGGTTTTCTTAAGAATTGTTAACATAGAAACTGTTTGTTGAAAGGAAATACGCAATGATTGCCTATCTTTCGGATCCTAAATTTTTTGCTGTTTCATCTCCTTCCACGAGTAAAGTCAACTCATCACATCGTATAATCTGATGATTTCTAATGGTAAATTCTGCCAATACTTTATGTACAACCTCACTTCCGTCTTTTAGGGTAGATTTTGCGATGTGGTTGGTAAATATGATAGTACCGTTTTCAGCATGGCTGATGATTTCCATCTTTTGTTCTGCTACTTTTTCTTTAAGCTTTTTGATGTGAAGGACAAATTCGTCATAATTCAGTTGAGCGTGATCTACAAACTGAATGTATTCTTTTGAAAAATATTTTTCAATTAATACTTCGTCAAATACCGGGTTTTCTAGTACTTCTTTGAATACCTGCTGGATAAAATGTTTCATAACTTTATTATTTTGAAGCAAAATTACCTTACAGACTCATGACTGAACGATAACAATT
>CBFQYI010000295.1:0-5875 GCA_965720825.1 uncultured Chryseobacterium sp.
TCCAGGTGCTGTTATTTTAGGTAGAGGACTAGATCCTTCATTAATGCCTTTTAAGGAAAAAGACGGTAAAAAAGAGTTAATAACCATCGATAATATACTACTTGACAGTATCAATCATACTACACCGATGATGCTGTTAAGTGCTTCCATGCACACTCTTTATCTGAATACCAAGGCGCTGGAATATGTATTTAAACATAATTCTGATATCAGTAACGAATATAAAACCGTTGAAAATTATATTGCTGAGACCAAAGGTCAGCTGCAGGAAGGCTTACAAATGACTCCGGCATTGAAGACGGTAAAGCTGCAGATCATTGCGATGAGCATAGAGATTAACAGATATCTTACCAATCTTTTCCATACAGCCAATTCAAGAGGAGTTACTTTTATGTATGATGCCGGATTGAATAAAGGTTCAGAAGTGCTTTTAACCAAATACTTCGAGACTCACCCGGAAGTGGTAAGAACAGGAGGCGCTTATCTATGTTCCAGCCAGGAAGATGTTGATAAACTGGAACCTTATAAAGAACCGGATCACTATAAACCTGTGTATTATGGGCATATTAAAGTGGTTTCAGATGGTTCCAACCAAGGTTTGACAGGTTATCAGAGTGCTCCTTATCTGTGTAACCCTGCCAATAATACAGGCGTATTTAATTTTCCGCAGACAGGTATTCCGGCCCATACGATTCCTCCGAGCTATAATACATTAATCAACAGCGTGGTCGCTGTAAAAGGCTGGCCGCTGATGGTTCATGCCAATGGAGATCAGGCCGTAACATTTGCCATTAATGCTTATCAGCGTAGTTTGGCTCAATATAGAGGTCCGGAGCTTCGTAACCGTATCGAACACTGTTCACTGCTGACATCAGAGCAAATTACCAATATGCTTCAAATGGGAGTCTCTCCAAGTTTCCTGATCGGCCACGTAGGTTACTGGGGATATGCCTTTAAAGAAGTGATATTCGGGGAAAAAGCACAAATGCTTGATCTTTGTGGTTCAACGCTTGCGGCAGGTATGAGAATTACCCTTCACAGCGACAATGAGGTGAGTCCATTAGGCCCTCTAAGAATGATGGAACAGTCCATTACCAGAATCATGGAAAAAAATCCAAACGATATTGAAGTCTTAAACAGTGCGGAACGTATTACCCCGGAACAGGCTTTGATTGCCGTTACTTATGATGCTGCCTGGCAGTGTTATGCAGATAAATGGGTAGGATCGTTAAATGAAGGCTACTTTGCTGATTTTGTTATTTTGGAACAGGATCCTCTGTCATTAAATACACCTTCATTACAGTATATGAAAATGAGAGACATTCCGGTATTGGAAACCTGGGTGGGAGGTATACCTGTGTATGTGAATCATAAGACTGAAAAAACAGTAACAGAGAAAGATGTTCTTTTTTCAGATAAATCATAAAAGGTTCTGAAAAGGACTTAAATAATTGCTAATCAAATAACCATCAGAGCAGATCATTTCTGCTCTGATTTTTTTGTTTTTAATTAAGGGGTTTTCTGCCGGTAAAAATATTGATCAGAACAACAATAATGGCAACAACTAAGAGTGTGTGGATTAAACTTCCTGTGTCCATACCCGGAATTATTCCGAGCATTCCCAGAAGCCAGACAGCGATGCAGATTACTGCAACAAGCCATAATAGATTTCTCATAATATTATTTTTTGTGGTTAGTGTTGTGGTGTAGTGGCGGCTTCACTTTATTGATGCCTTAAACCTTTATGGTGATATTGGGTGCTTTTATGATCGGTTTTATAGTTTGAATAAATGGTATCAGTAGTAGTGCTGTAATTTTTATTGAAATACTGATCATTCTCTACCTGAGGCAGGGGATAATGAAACTCCTTGCCGTTCTTATAAAGTTTATTATCGTAAGTCCGGTAAATCTGATTTTCTTTGTAAGCGTTTCCATCAGGAGCAAGATATATTTTGTTTTTCTTGCTTTTTTTTCGCAGGCTCATATAAAGCAAAGAACTTCCTGCTGCAAGAGCCAATGTAATTTTTACTATATTGTTCATACGATTATGATTTGATTTTAATAATTACAATTTTTTTGCCATAGGATAGAAATGTGGTACTTTTTAGGCACATACATATTTGCTGAGAAGAAAAGGAAAAGCCTGGCAGAGCCAGACTTTATTTGTTTCAGAGCGTTTGTTCCGTATGTTTTCCTTCTCTGATTTCTTCTACAAGTTTTGCGTTGAAAGCAGGAAGATCTTTTGGAGTTCTGCTTGTAACGAGTCCGGCATCCACTACCACCTCGCTATCTTCCCAGCGTGCACCGGCATTTTTTAAATCCTGGCTTATTGAGTTTACAGATGTTAGATTCCTCCCTTCCACAACACCTGCGTTGATCAGTACCTGCGGTCCGTGGCAAATGGCTGCTACAGGCTTATGCTGAGCAAAAAAATCTTTTACAAAGGAGAGTGCTTTTTCATTGGTTCTCAGCTGGTCCGGATTTATAACGCCTCCCGGTAATACCAGCGCATCATAATCTGAAGCCGCTGCATTGTCGAGCGTTTGATCTACCAGATATTCCTTACCCCAGTCTTTTTCTGCCCATGCTTTAATACTTCCGGATTCAGGACTTACAATATGTGCCGTCCATCCCTGTTGTTCAAGATATTCTTTTGGTGAGCTTAATTCACTTTCTTCAAAGCCATGAGTGGCCAGTATTGCGATTTTCTTTGACATATTACTGTTTTTTGTGTTAAGTATCGGAAGTTGATAACCTCAAATTTCAACTTTTGAATTGCTGTTTTGATGAGTAAATAAAACTATACCTCATTAGAAAGAGGATGTTTACTTTTTTAAGTCTTCAAGAACTTCAAATTTATCATGAGAAGCCTTTAGCTGATGAAGCTGATCCAGTACAACTCTGGAGCTTTCGGGGCAAAGATCACCACTGTCTAAAGCATCCTGATAAGCATCAATAGCGGCATTTTCACCATATACAACATTTCCTAACGTAGAGCCGGCTGTATCTGTGGCAAAAGAATTTTTAACATCAATCCATGCTCTGTGGATAGCGCCCGCAGCTGATCCGGATTGATCCGGTGTGCCCCCTCTTTCTGTAATCAGAGAGCTCAGTTCGTTTTTCATTTTGTGAGACTGAGATACCATGGTATCATAATCTGCTCTTAGCTGTGGATACTGATCCCATACTTTGTCTTCAACTTTCGAAAATCCCTGAATTCTGTCGTTGGTAATGTTCAGTAAATCATTTAATACTGAAACTGTTTTCTCGTTGTTCATATTTTTATATTTTAAATTGGTACTATGAACTTTGCAAGCGCCGTGCCTCAAACACGATATCCGCAAAGATGTGGTATTTAAAAAAAACTTAAAATTTTGAAAACAAATCTTAATTAAAAATGCCTGAAGAGCTCCAAAGACACTACAATCCAAATTGGCACAGAGGTATGGAGAATTTATGCCATAAAATTACGCTTCTGTGAAAAGGCATTTACCTGCCAATATTTTTGCGAACGATTTTTTGATTTATCAGCAAAGAGAATTGATAAAGGTTTCAGCTTTAGCTTCTTTAGATAGAGTAGAAGGACTAATGTAATAAAAATATAATGTTGCATCCAGGTATAGAATGCCATAATTTTTTCTATATTTATAATAAGTAAGTATATGTTTTACTCATGGTTAGAAAAATGGCTTGTGTTTGTATTGTACACTCTAAAACATGCCTGTAAATAATATAAAAAAAGACAATGCCAATAAACCTAATACCTCCGGACGGAGGCTTGTTATATAAGGAAACAGATATGACTCAGTTTTTCCCTGAGCCTTTAAATGCAATAACAGCCCTATTATTTTTAGCCATCGCCATTTTCTGGACCCTCAAAATGAAGGGTAATTTTAAAAAATATCCTTTTTTAACCTACTGCCTGGTTTTGTTATATATTGGTGCCATAGGGGGAACGGTTTACCATTCTTTCAGACAATGGCCGGTATTTATCATGATGGATTGGCTGCCTATTATGCTGCTCTGTCTGTCTGCCGGATTTTATTTTATAGCGCAGAGTACCCGATGGTATTATGCTGTTGTCCTCGTTCTGGTATATACAGCACTTATGGTGGGTTTGAGAAACTGGATTCTGGTGGATAACCCTTCTCTTTTTATCAACGTCAATTATGCCATCATGGCTTCATTGGTAGTTTTCTCGGTACTAAGGTATTTGATCTACACCCAATGGAAAGCTGGCAAATGGGTAGGCTTTGCTGTATTGTCATTTGTGTTTGCACTGACCTTCCGCATCGCTGATAAATGGGAATGGTTCAGCTTCGGAACACACTTCTTATGGCATACTTTCGGGGCGGTGGCGACGTTTTGTATGTTTAATTATATTTATCTTACCCGGGATATCATTAGGAAGGCGTAGGTGGGTTTTTATTTCAGTTTGAGAAATTTGGAGGGTTTCGGAGAGCGAGGGAAACTTAGGAGTACATTACAGTTGAAATTGATTATTAGCAGTATAATTATTCATTTCAATTCACTACATTAGTTTTTTATAAAACTAATAATAATGCAAAGTAAATTTCTAAATGATGTATCCTTAGTTAGAGAGGCAATAAACAATGATAGATTAATAGTATTTGCAGGAGCTGGAGTTTCTAAAGATTCAGGAATCCCATTATGGGGGGAACTTATTGATGAAGTGAAAAAATATCTTAATGAAAGTACTTATGAGTCCGATGCATTAAAAATTGCTCAGATGTTATACAATGAAAAAGGAGAGAAAGAATACAATGAAATTTTAAAAAAACTTATTTATAAGAGTTTTCAAAGATATAATGAGTTACATGAAGTTATCTTTGACTTAAAGCCTCAACATATAATAACGACGAACTACGATAATTGTTTCGAAGAAGTAATTAACGTAAAAGGTTTACCTTATTCAATTGTCTCGAAAGATATTGATCTACCATATGCCAAATTTAAAAACCTACTGATTAAATATCATGGGGATTTTGAAAATCATAATATTGTTTTCAAGGAAGATGATTATTTAAACTTTAATAAGGACCATACTTTAAAAGAAATATTTGTAAAATCCTTATTTAGCAATAAAATTATTTTGTTTATTGGCTATAGAGTTGCTGATGTAAACCTCAAAATTTTAATAAAAGATATTCAATATATATTAAAGAAGCATCATCAACGTGCTTATTTGTTAAATCATAATGAAGAAATTTCTGAATCAGAAATTAAATATTATGAAAATCTAGGTGTTAATATAATAAAACTTGATAAACAATCAATAATTGAAAAGGATAACACTAATTTATCACCTACAGGAAAAAAAGTTTATTCTTTAATAAAATATATATCTACCGAGTTTAATGTTAACTTATATAGAAACTCACTTACAAATATAATAACTGATAAGATATTAGTTAATGAGCTTTACAAGTCATTAAATAGGTTTTATTATTTTCGGCGATTACCTAAATACATAATTTCAAATTTATATCCTATAAATAAAAATACAAATTGGGAATCAAATGGAAAATTTAGCGGGCAATATTTAATCACAGAAAATAATCAATTGTACGACTTTCTTGAAAAATATGAAGGATATAATGATGAAAGATATGATAAAGAAACATTAGACAATATAAATTATTGTATTACAAGATTAATAGCCTCAGGTTTTAATTATTTGGTTTTAAATGTCAATAGAAAACAAATGATTACTAAAAATATTGACCTGACTTCTAAATTGAAATTTGATGACTCTTGTGATTGTATAAATTGTTCACTTGATGCCTATGATTTTTCTAGTGCACTCAATAAGATGAATGTATATGAAATAACAAACCAAACAACATTATGGGAT
>CBFQYI010000296.1:0-5864 GCA_965720825.1 uncultured Chryseobacterium sp.
GAATGCGGAATAATCCGGTAAAATATAAAAGCGAAGAGATTATTTCTATTCGTTTTTTGTGAAAAAAATGTTCTAATTGAATTTTAAATTATTGTAAGGGAAAATTATTCTACCAGTATCATTTCATTTCTTTTTCCAGAATATTTTCTAATGATATATTCCGTAGCCGGTTTTAGTTCCTTTTTGTTTTCAGGATCAATTCCATCCATGGTATAAAACTCAACTTCCCCATTGGCTTTTGAGTACCATATTTTCCCAAGGGCATTCTCCACTGTGAGGGTATCCTTCCTTGTGATACGTTTAAAATATTTAATCCGGATTATATCTTTAGGAATAACATTTAATATTGGATTTTCTTCCTTACAGTCCGCCAACTTATATTCATTTTGATCCCAGCACATACAATTCTTTTCAACCGCAGGAAGAGTTAAAAAACTGATTGGTTCATATGCTCTTCTATTCCCTGATGAGCAATAATAATTACCAATCAAAAATCCTCCAAGCATTAATATACCTAAGAGACCAAAGCTATTTTGCCGGGCAAACTCCGGCATTTTAAAGTGCTTCTCATTGATGATATTAATATTGATCTTCGACAGTCTTTCTGATATAATTTCCTCATCCTGATCTACACTTATCTTAACTGTAGTTAGATTTTTTTTTTCATCATTTCTGATAAAGGTCCTTGAAAACTCAGTGAAATCTTTATAGCCGATATACTGGCTCATTTTATTCAATCTCTCGGTTTCAATATTCCTGCTGCTATTGCCCTCTACAAAGTCTTCATAATATCGTATGAATGTTTTCTCAGAAATATCATAGAATTTCAGATTATCAATAAAACAAAGATGCAGATAAGTAGCCAATCCACTTTTTGTGGTTTTCTCTGACTCTCTTCTTGCCTGCTCAAATACCTCATTAATCAGTAGTTTTTTCTTGGACATAAACAGTGTTTTCGGGCATTACAAAGTAGATGATTTTCAATCACACCACATTACGGATTTCCGTAATAACTCCTCGCTTACATCTTGTCTATTGATGTCTGTGTTTTGTCTAACATTCATCTTCTTTTTTACCGCAAATTTGTCTTAGAAATCAACAAAACATTACTAAAAACTGATTTCAAAAAAACCAGTGAAAACAGAGATTAAACTCCGGGTTGGGAAGCAGATGTTTCGCCTCCGTTTTTAAAGGTTCACTTCCCTAAAAAATTAAGAAGCGCTTCGAAATTTTAACAGTGTACAGCTTGCGATAAATACTTCGTGAGAGGAAGAAATACGATTTCAACTTCGAAAATTTTAAAGGAAATGATCCAAATTATAATGATGCTATTAGGATTAGCATTTTCAAATAATAATGCCAATATTTCAACAAACGATGGCAATAATTACCAATCCACTACAATGAACTTTTCAACCGGAACATTAGGAATGGCGCCAGAAGATACAAGCGGTGAAACAGGGCAGATTTTGCCACCTAAAAAATAATTAAACGAAAGGACAATGAAAATTGTCCTTTTTTTTAATACCTTTAGTTGCTATCAATTATTATCATGTATGCTGGTTTTAAATTTCTAGGAATCTTTCTTTTATTCATTAGCTGTAATTTTTCCGAAAACAGGAATCCTCCGGTAAAGGCCCCTTCAAATGAAGCGGACAAAATGTACAATGAAGCAGCTTCTTTATACAATAATGATAATGTAAGGGCATTTACACTCCTTTCCAAAGCGGAAAGCATCTATAAGTTAAAGAATGATTCCGCCAATATTGCATCCTGTTTAATCTTGAAGGCGATTATACTGAATGATATCGGAGATTATCTTAGCAGTAATGAAAGAGCTATTGATGCATTATACTTTTTAAAACTGCCTGGAGATTCAACCTTTCTTCCTTCCATTTATAATAACCTTGCGATATCCGAAAAAAATCTCAAACATTATTCTGAGGCTCTCAACTGGTATCATAAAGCTTTACAGGTAAGTTCAGATAATTTTCAGAAAATCACGATCAAAAATAATATTGCAGATACCTACGGAAAACTGAAAAGCTATCCACAGGCTATCAATATCTACCAATCTCTTCTCAAGAATAAAACCCTGCAAAAAAACGAGATTGATTATGCCAGAATTTTAGATAATTATAACTATATCAGGTGGCTTGAAAATAAGAATTATAATGCAGAACAAAATCTGTTAAAAGCTTTTGCATTAAGACAAAAAATCAATGATAAATCGGGTCTTATATCCAGTCATTCTCATCTTGCAGAATATTACTTACATTCAGATAAGATAAAAGCATTGTATCATAATGATGAAAAATATCGTCTGGCAAAAGCAATCAAAAACCCTAATGACAGGTTAGAAGCCATCGAATTTCTGGTAAAAAATGATACAAGAAGTCATTTACAGAACTATTTTGCAGAATATCAGCATCTGAATGACAGCATTCAATTATCCAGAGATAAAGCAAAAAACAGATTTGCGCTGATAGAATTTGATGTAGAAAAAAAGAATGCAGAAAACCAGAAGCTAAAGATTATTACAGTTCAAAAGCAAAATAGAATTCTGAAACAGAATGTTGTCTTGGGAATTCTGTCTTTAAGCTTGGTTGGTGGCTGGCTCTTATACAAAAGGAGAAAAAAAAGTCTGCAGCGGGAAAACGAATTAAGAATAAAGGAGAATCAACTTCATCTTTCCAAAAAAGTACATGATGTGGTGGCTAATGGTATTTATCAGGTTATGACAAAGATTGAAAACCAGGAAGATTTTGATAAAGAAAGAGCCCTTGACGAACTTGAATTCGTCTATGAAAAATCCAGAGACATTTCTTATGAAAAAATAGCCCCCGAAAATAAACCGGAATTCAGTAAGAGAGTTTCTATCCTTATCGCTTCGTTTAATAATGAAAATGTAAAAACTTATCTTGCCGGAAATGACGAAAATATCTGGAAAACCTTGAAAGAATTTACGCGGGAAGAAATCTACCAGATTATGCGGGAACTTCTTATAAATATGAAAAAGCACAGCCAGGCCAACCTTGTTGCTTTTAAATTTGAAAGAAAAAATAATAGAATACAAATTCACTATACAGACAATGGAATCGGTATTCCCGGAGGGATTATCTATAAAAATGGTTTAACAAATACGGATTCCCGTATTGCAGCTATCCATGGAGAAATTATTTTTGATACCGAAAACGAAAAGGGATTGAAAATTCATATTTCATTTCCTGCTTCTTAAAAAAAGAAAAAGAATGTTCAAAAAAATTTTAATAGCTGAAGATCACGAAAGCAGCAGTATTTCTGTACAGAAAACATTAGAAGACCTTAGTATTTCCAACACAGATTATGTCTATTATTGTGATGACGCATTAGCTAAAATTCAAAAATCAATTCGTGAAGATGATCTTTATGATTTGTTAATTACAGATCTTTCTTTTGAAGAAGACCATAATATACAAAATATTAAAGATGGAAAAGAGCTGATAAAAACCATCAGAGAGCTTCATCCTTCATTGAAAATTATTGTTTTTTCTGCTGAGCACAAGTCTGGGATTATAGATAGTCTTTTCAACGAGTATGGAATCAATGGATTTGTCCGTAAAGCACGGAATGACTCAAAAGAACTGAAAAAAGCTATTGCCTCAACCTATGTAGACGAAAATTATCTTTCTATTGATCTTAAACAAGAGGTAAAGAAGCTCAACAATTATGAATTCTCCACTTATGATATTACTTTAGTATCTCTTTTGTCTCAGGGAGTTTTACAGAAAAACATCCCGGTTTATCTCCAAAACAACGATATTAAACCCAATAGCTTAAGCAGTGTAGAGAAAAAACTGAATAGTATGAAAGAAGATCTTCAGATCAAAAGTAATGAACAGCTTGTTGCTTTTTGTAAAGATTTGGGAATTATTTAATCCATTACGGTTTTCCGTAAGGTTAACTTTCTTAATTGTTCTACTTTTGATGTAAGAAATGATGAAAAAAACTAATAACACCCAATATAATTTTATACAGTTCGAAAAAAGGTATCTCGTTTGAGATACCTTTTTACTTTCTTATCATTTCCGTATGCGGAATATCATCTTCCAGATATTTCTTTCCTGTATCTTCAAATCCGAATCCGCTGTAAAATCTTAAAAGATAATCCTGTGCCGATATTTTGATTTCAGAAGTATGAAAACGGTTTTCTATAGTTTCCACAGCATATTGTATCAGCTGCTTTCCCAAACTTTTTCCTCTTGCTTGCTCTGTCGTCAAAACTCTTCCAAAGGAAGTTTCATCATATTTTATTCCTTTATCAAAAACACGGCAGTATGCCAGCACCTGTCCATCTTCTTCCGCCCAGATATGAACTCCTTTCTGATCATAATTATCCAAATCAGGGTAAGGACAGTTCTGTTCAATAACGAAAACATCAATACGGGCTTTCAGTACGGCGTATAACTCCGGAACAGTAAACTCATCAAATGTTTTGATTTTCCAGACAATATTACTCATCGAAACTTATATTATTATGGGTTAAAAAATCATTGGTCTTCTGTATAAAATTAAGAATATTATCTCCTCCTTCTTTCTTTTCTGCTGAGGTAATATAAAGTTCAGGAAGATCTTCCCATGTTTTATGAAGTTCTGCCTTATAATCTTCAACGTTTTTAACTACTGCGTTTGGCTTTAGTTTGTCTGCCTTGGTAAATACGATCGAAAACGGGATTCCACTTTCGCCGCACCATTGGATGAATTCCAGATCAATCTTCTGTGGAGTATGTCTCACATCAACCAATACAAAAAGGTTAACCAGATTCCTTCTATTAAGAATATAATTGGTGATCAGCTTTTCAAAATCTTTTCGCTGAACTTTTGAAACCTTTGCATAACCATATCCCGGCAAATCGGTAAGATACCAGTTCTCATTCACCAAAAAATGATTGATCAGCTGGGTTTTTCCCGGTGTCTGTGATGTTTTAGCAAGATCTTTATGATTCATCATTGCATTGATCAGTGATGATTTTCCTACGTTCGACCTTCCGATAAAAGCATATTCGGGAATATTTGGTTCAGGGCATTCCTGCCATTTTCCGCTACTCTTTACAAACTCTGCTGTCTTGATAATCATTTTTGAATGTATTTTAGAAAAATAAACCATTAAGAAAAGCTCTTAATGGTCATTTATATGTTTTAAACTTTATCTTTTATCCAGTTATACAGGATTTCATTGAATTCATCTGGTTTTTCCATCATGGCAGCATGGCCGCATTTATCAATCCAGAATAAGTCCGAATTAGGAATAAACTTGTGCATATCTTCTGCTACTTCAGGAGGAGTAACATTATCCTGTTTACCCCAGATCAGACAGGTAGGCGTCACAATCTTCGGAAGATCATTCAGCATATTGTGTTTGATGGCACTTCTGGCCAGCATTACCGTCTTTATTCCTTTCATTCTGTCATTGACAACTGCAAAAACTTCATCTACAAGATCTTCTGTTGCCACCTTTGGATCATAGAAAACTTCTTCCGTTTTCTTTCTGATATAAGATCGGTCATTTTTTCTGGGAAAGCTGTCTCCGAAAGTTCTTTCATAAAGCCCGGAACTTCCCGTAAGAACAAGATTCTTTACCAGATCAGGTCTTGCTAAAGTCAATATAAGCCCTACATGGCCTCCCATTGAGTTTCCTACAATAGATACCGGACCAGAAATATGACTTTCTATAAACTTGATAATATATTTTGCAATCGTGGTAAGATTCGTATTGAGTACCGGCAGATCATAGATCGGCAACTGAGGAACATATACTTTGAAGCCTCTATCCGAAAAAAAATCTACCATTTTATCGAAATTACTCAAACCACCCATTAACCCGT
>CBFQYI010000297.1:0-5859 GCA_965720825.1 uncultured Chryseobacterium sp.
GTTTTAGTGTCCTTTCTAAAAGGGTATTCAAACAGGTTGTACACTCTGCGGTCATTCTGGATCAATACTTTTCGGACAACTTCCGGTACTTTAGGCTTGTTTCCTTCAGCATACATAACAGGGGTGTCATATTGATAGGTACAATCAAACTCTATAGGTTGTCCTTCGATGGCATACTTTGTCTTAGGCTTAATCCATGATCCTTTACCTGTGACCACAACTTCCTGCAACAGCTCACCTTCGGGGTGCTCTGGCTGTGTCTCCAGCGCTGGTTGTGGCTCTTCATAGTTTGCATATAATAACCGGATCGCTTTAAATAAGTCTTTGTTGCCTAATTCCTCATATAAATCCTGCACTAACCCTACTTTTCTTTTAGGTTTGTATGTTGCGTCATAATATTGAATAAGCTCGTATCTTTCTTCATAGGAAAGTTTTTCTAAAGCCGTAAAAACTTTATCCTCATCGGTTCCTGCAAAAATCCCCAGTGTTCTGTGCTCAAAGGCTTCATACAGCATTTTTGCGCGTTCAGAAACAGGAAGTCCAGCTTCTTTCCGACTGTTTAAGAAATTCAATGCTTCATTCATTTTCAGCAAGGTTTCCCTGTTAAGAGTACCGGAAGTATTAATATTATTCTTACGTTGAAAATTGATGATTCCGGTCTTTGTTTCGTTCCAGAAAAGATTTTTATTTTCAGGGGTTTTATGCCCTAGTTTATTAAGGGCGTTATGAAGGGTTGAAACATGCTGCCCTTTGTCAAATAATTGAATGACAGACGCATTTTTTTCTACTTTATTGAATGCTCTGTTTTTAAAAGGATCGTATGTTATTTGGGTAGTTTCTGCTTTGGCGAGAGATATTTTGCTGTCCTGATCGGTGATTGGCTCGTGCTTGTCTTTATCCTCTTTACTATTGGTGTTTTGCTTCCCGGACCTGCCAGCCCTGGGTGCAAATGTTTTTTTGTGTCTGCTCATGTTATTGGTTATTAGATGAGTTTTTTATTCTTGTTTTTGTACAAATGGGCTGAGGCGGGATTGATTTTTTCCAAAAGCCTTTTCGTTTTCTATCATTAAATAAGTGCTTATTAATGAATAGGTAATGCTGGTTTCATTACGGTCATGTAATGCCATCGAAGCATTTTTCATAATGTTTCGGATATTCGCCCCGGTATAGTTATATTCTTTGGTTAAATGTTGTAAAAGATCATGGCTTTCAAAAGTTATATTTTTAGGCAAATAATGCTCCCAAAGGGCTTTTCTGGTTGTTTCTGTAGGACGAATTACATTGACGGAAACATCTATACGGCGCTTGAAAGCATCATCCATATTATTTTCAAAATTGGAAGCCAGAATTGTTAGCCCGTCAAATTTTTCTATTCGCTGCAATAAATAGGAGACCTCCTGGTTGGCGTAGCGGTCATGGGCATCTTTTACATCAGAACGTTTCCCAAACAAAGCGTCAGCTTCGTCAAAAAACAACATGCAGTTTTTACCCTGCAGCCTGTTGAACAACACTTCAAGATTTTTCTACGTTTCACCAATGTATTTGCTCACAACCTGTGAGAGATCTACATGGTACATATCAATACCATAGGTGTTGGCAAGAATTCCCGCAAGCATCGTTTTCCCCGTTCCCGGTGCACCATAGAATAAAGCAATGAAGCCTGGTTTAAAGCTATGCTCATTAGTTTTGAAAAAGCCGTTTTCCAGTGCTTTTATATAATGTCCGATAGGTTTTATCTGATCTCTCACATTATCTTCCAAAATAATATCATTCATGGTGAGATCAGATTTGTAAAGCCTGCCGGGAAAGTAAGAACCATGATCCAGCTGTGGTTTCTGCGCTGATAAGAAATAATTCAGATAAGCGGTATCCAATTCAATTTTTCCATGAATAAATTCTGTTGAAGAACGATTGTAAATAATATCATTTTTCAATAGTACACTGCCATTGATGAGCTGCGCACCATACTGTGACCATAGTGATAAATCTTTACCTGCCAGCAAAAAAAGTGCAGTTTGAAAAGTGGGCTTAAAGTTGCGGCTGATTCTATCATATTCACCACCTGCTTCAATAGCAAATGCATTGCTGCTTTCTTCTATCTGTACAAATGTTTTCAGTATGGACGGATAATGAGCCGAAGCAATGCCCAGCGCTAAGATGATTCTGTCCAGAACAGTAAGCTGGTGTTTTTTTATTGTAACAGAATAGGGAGATGGGTCATCTGATTCCGGAGTTTCAGGTATTTCATTGCCAATATTCAATTCTGTCTCCTCTTCCAGAAATAATTCTTTGCATCGTTTTTCAATAAGCGATTGCAACCATTTCATTTCTTCATTTAAAGAGTTATGATTGACTTGAAATAAAGGATTGATTATTTCTGTTTTTTCATTAATATTTGTTTTTATTAATGGTGAGTGTTCATGGTTATTAGGAGATTTCATAATCTTATTTTGAATTAATAGGGTTGCAGTGAGGTATTGCTGATGTAAAATCAGCAACTTCAGAGTATCTGGAAAGCTGTAAATTATTTAGAAGATGTAACCTGTTATTACCAGTTTACGAATATGAATTTTTTCTGCCAGGGGAGTTTTACGAGACCAATTCCCCAGGAAAGTTTTTCAAGAAGAATATCCTGTGTTTTTCGTTCTACAATAAGGGTATTATCAGAGTCCATAATGGTTAATTTCCCCGGTCGCTGGAAAAACTCGTTTTGTAGTAATGCAGCAGATGACTTTTTCATGGGAGCCCAGTTGTGTTGTACACTTTCTATGACATTTTTAGCCTGCGATTTATGCTTGCGTGAAAGTTTAATATGCCTGTTAATCGATTGATGCATCGGGATATTGCACAGGAATTTTTCAAAAATCATGTCATATTCAGGAGCATTTATTTTTCCCGTAGCGATATAATGCAACAGATGGGCACACAATTCCGGATCAATGAGCTGCTGGGTTTTGGGATCAATGAGTTCACAATGTTCAAACAGAAGTTTGATGAATGGATGGATCAAAATAAGCCCTGCATTTTGAATGTATTGTCCTTCGTTCTGGTTTCCATCTTCCTGAATGATTATATTTTTTTCCTGAATGGTTTCTATTGAATGACTTGCATTTTCAGATTGATCTGCTGCATTCCTTCTGATGTTTTCAGAAATTTCATTTTCTGTAATAAAGGGGAATATCTTAACTATTGTTTTCCTGTTCTGATGATTGTTTTTTGTTGTTGATAAACCCATCTGTTCTATGGTTGAAATTTCTTGTAAAAGATACTCCCAGGGATGATTATTGGAGGTATTCAGATACTCCGATATGACATTGAAAACCAAATGCCATATTGCCATTCTATCCGTATGCCCCAGTTTCGATAAATGACGTATTGTATCAGACTCCAGATTGATTTTCAATTCTTTATTTTTCAAAATGGCCAGGCATAATTGTGCAATTTGCTCATTGGAAAACTGATTGATAAGCCGGTTTCGGGCATTTTCTTTTGACAAAGTAGGTATGATACTTTTTTGAAAGCCGGTGGTCGAAATAAGGCGATCAAAAACCGCTGGTTCCAAAATAGACATCGTATTGCTCTCCGAACTCCACCAGGGCATAGCTCCTTTTTCTAAAAAATAGATCAATGCTTTGAGCATCTTTTCCTGGTTATCTATCAGATAGGATTTAGCATCACTTTCTGTTTCCTGATGAGAAGTTTCAACGGGTTTAGTAATTTCAGACAGTTCATCTTTAAAGAGTTCAGCTATTTGATCTTTTAACTTCATATTTAATGCGCTGCTTTTTACTTCCACATTTAATTCTAAATGGGGAATCTGCAGAGTCTGACCAGCCAGCTTATATTCTAAAGCCTTGATATGCTTTTCTATTTCCGGGAAAACATCAATAGACAAAAAGCTGTTGATATCATCTTTTATACGCAATGCCTTTTCTTTGTTGTTGACGGTAATTTCAAGAAAAACTTTCTGAATGATATGATTTTGCTTCACATTAAATAGGTTTAAATGATACAATATTGGGAATCGTCAGGCTGTCCTACTTTTTGTCGAATTCTCCACCCCAGAATCCTGCAGGACAAAGACTGAATCTTGATCTCTGCTTGGCACTCAATCTGCATCCGCAGCCTCTTACAAATCCATCTTTTGGACCATCTGTCACTTCCAGGGTATCTGGATAAAGCCATTTCATTGCGTTGCAATTGTTGCCGTTTTTTAAAGGACATGCATTACAAATTTCTTCCCTTAAAGAGAAAATAGCTTCTTCGTTTTGATCGGCTACACCCAATTTTGAACGCAGTTCATTAAAATGGCCGCCAATGATTTCATTGCGTTTACTGAAAAGATTTTTAATGTTCATATGATTAATGTTTTTAAAATTATTGGGTCAAAATTAGAAAGAAGGGATCCTATTTTTCGAATTATAAGGGCGCTCTATTCTGTCTTTGCAGTAAAAGACAAAATCATATTCTAAGGATGCAGATTTATATTTTCTGGAAATTAACGGATGTAGAAAAACTGATCCTTCTCATCAGGAAAGCCTATGTTTTTTTCAAGCAGAATAAGTCTTCGTTAACAGACTGAAATTTGACGCTCATGAGAGTAGGAAAATCTTCGGGTTAAAATTTGATTTTTCAATATCGTTTTTAACGCATTTATCATCAGTGTATTAATGGTGTTGTTTTTAGTTTTCTTTGATAAGAATTAAAATCCTATTTACTGCAAAGACTGTATTGAGCGCCCAAAATATTTGTCTTTTGAGGAGGTGTGATTGTATGTTTGCACCATAATAATTAAGAACAGAAATTATGATTAATAAAGTATTAACAGTTTTAAAAAATCAGCTAAATGCTCCGGACGGTTTATGGGATCCTAACGTCCCTGGCGAAATTGAAATTGCTATTGTTGATGACATTGCAAAAAATGATGAAAACGCTGAAGGGCTTAGTAACAAAGTAGTAATTAGTCTGCTCAATATTGAAGAAGAATCAACATTGAAAAACAGATCAAGGTATCAGCAGGTTGTGGTAGAAAATAATCCGGTTCGATACGATAAGGAAAGTACTCCTGCTTACTTAAATCTATATGTAATGATTGCTGCCAACAGAAGTACGTACAGCAAATCTTTACTGAGTATTTCAAAAGTTATTGAAGTATTTCAGGCCAAGAATGTTCTGGAGTATGTTGATCTTGAGCCTGAAAACAATTTCAGCTTCAGAATTGAACTGCATTCCATTCCCTTTGAACAGCTAAGTTACGTCTGGGGTCTATTAGGCGGAAAAATAATGCCTTCTGCTTTATATAAAATCAGTGTGATAAAAATTGCAGCTAAGGAGGTAGTCCCTGTTAAATTAATTAATGACATTAATATACAAAGTATTAAAGTTGATTAATCATAAAATCAAAAACTAAAAACTAAAAACTAATAACCCTTTAAACTTTTAAACATGTTAAATCCAGCAACACCAGGTGTTTCTGTTGAAGAAATTACGAAACTTCCATACTCAGTTGCCTACATAGAAACGGCTATGCCAGCATTTATAGGGTATACCGAATTACTTCCTGTTGGGTATAATGAGCCCTTCATCATCCATTCTCTTTTAGAATATGAGCAATATTTTGGAAAAGCAAAAGAAGAAAATATCCAGCTGCAGGATGTAGAAGGCAAAGGAGCCACTATTGTAGCACCTCAGGTACAGTTTTTAATGTATTATTCGCTGCAAATGTATTTTGCCAATGGCGGCGGACCGTGTTATATCATTTCTGCAGGGGATTATACATCAGCAGAAGTACAATTATCCTCATTGGAAGCAGGACTGGCTAAAATCGATCATAAAAAAATTAAAGAACCTATTCTTATT
>CBFQYI010000298.1:0-5856 GCA_965720825.1 uncultured Chryseobacterium sp.
AAATTAAAAACGTTGATCTGATTTGCTTCAGTACCGATACGGTTCACACGGCCGATTCTCTGCATCAGACGAGTAGAATTCCAAGGAACGTCATAGTTTATTAAAACATTAGACCTATGAAGGTTTACACCTTCTGATAAAACTTCGGTAGTGAAAATAATGTCGTAATCATTTTTCCAGTTTTCTCTTTCCTGATTGGCATCAAAATTTTCTAAAATAATAGGAAATCTATCCTTGCGATTCTCGGCACTTACTGTGATTATTTTTTTAACACCAATTTCTGTCAAACTGTCGTACACATATTCAATGGTTTCCTTTGATTCTGAGAATACAACAAGTTTCCCTGAATGATTGTGTTTTTTACTTAGAAACTTGTTTTTAAGATCAGTAATAAACTTATCTAATTTTGGGTCATAAGTGATTTCTGACCATTCTTGCACTAATTGCTCAATTTTTCTTTTATCCTCTTTCAGTAACTCTAAAAAATCCTCTTTGAAATCATTTTTTGTATATACCTGATTATTTCCGCCTTTTGCATTGATTTTCTGTTCTAAACCTTCTTCATCACCTTCATTAAGATATTTGTTAACATCAATATCGGGAGCAACATATACCTTATTCTCTTCAAACATTTTAATCATGTGTTTGGTATTTGTCTGAAGTCTTGATAATGATTTTTTAAACGCAAAAAAGCTGCTTTCCAAGCGTTTAACCAAAAGCGTTTTCATAATGGCAGAGAGCCTATTCGAAATAGCTCTTACATCTCCGTAGCGTTTACGAGCTTCCTCATTTATTAAATATTCAATCGCTCTATACCTGTAAAAGCCTAATCCATCAAATGGATTTAAGTGTTCATCCATTGATGTAAGCATTGAGATAGTCTTATCAAACAATAAACTTAGTTTCTCATCAAACTCATATTTAACTTCGTGAGGAGGGTTTATCTTCGGAAATACTATCCCCTGTTCCGTAATATCTTTTTTGAAATCTGCATTATTTTCAATATCTGTCCGGCTTCTACGTATAACCAATGGTTCTATTACTTTATCTCTGATTTTATCAAAGATTTCCTTAACTTTCTTTATATCAATTTTTTCGTCTTTTTTTAGCTCATCATACTCTTCTTTCAAAGGAAGGAAAAAAGCCTGTAAATCTTTTACGCTTGGAAGATTTGAATTTCGTTTATCCTGAAAGAGATAAATTTGATTCTCTATATCAGCGGGATGATTATTTAATGGCGTCGCTGAAAGTAACATAACTTTTTTGCGAGTGTCGCCATCACTTCCGGGTATTACTCTATCTGATTTTGTAATTGTTTGAAGCTTTTCGTACATATCAGATGTATCATTTCTAAACTTATGAGCCTCGTCAATTACAATTAAATCAAACTCATTTGGATTTGGATAATTACGATTTTTACCATCTAATATTTTATGTAAACTTCCAGTAGAAACAAACCATGTATTATTTTCAACGTGAAAATCTTTTATGGTTTTTTTCCAATTATCTTCTAATGCTGGAGGGTAAACAACTAATATTTTGGAATGATAGCCATTTTCAAATACAAACTTCTTTATTATTATTGAAGCGATTATTGTTTTACCTAAACCAACAACATCGGCTAAAAAGAATCCATTGTATTTCATCAACTTTTCATATCCTTCAATTGCCGCTTCGGACTGATATGTTAATTTCATATAGTTATCAGGCAGAAGCAAATCAATATTTGTCGGGTCATATTCTATACGATTTCCGAAATATTCTATCAACAGCTTTATATATAATTCAAACGGAGTAAAATTCTCATTAAGAAAAGTATCCTCTTTTAAACTCGAAATATCAACTGGCAAGATATCTATCGCCTCATTCCATAAATACTCAAACTCATCTGATGCAAACTTTATATCATCATAATCTCTCAGCTCTACATTGAATTCATAGTTCGATTTATCACGAGAACCTAATCCTGATTCAGTTAGATTTGATGAACCTGTAATAACACTTCCTGTTGAATATTGATTGAATTCTTTAGGTCTGAATATATAGATTTTTGCATGCAAATTCTTTTCAGGATGAGCCTTGATGACTATTTTTTTTGTAATAATATCTTCTATAAATTGCAATATACCATCTTCAATTTCCTTTAAGTAATCAGCATTCTGAATATCGTCTTTTAACGTGGAAATAAATTGGTCGATTGTTTCCTGAGGATAAATAATATATTGCTGTCCAATTGTATGATACTTTTCTAATAGAACATCAACATTAATTCCTACCAAAATCCTAGTTTCTGCGATATTATTTAAATAGGGTCTTAGCTTAAAATATCCAGTAGCTCTAAAATAACCAACAAGAGCATCAAAATGATGAATATTGGGTAAGTTTTTAAAAACTCCCTCAAATTTTTTCAGAAGACTATTCTCATTTTTATTTGTAAAAAATTTTGTACTCATTCTTATTTCGTCGAATTCAATAATTCTTTAATGTCTATGTTTAATAAGTTGGCAATTTGAGCCATCGTATCTACTGAGGGTTGAATTTCATTTCGACACCACCTTGAAACTGTAGTTTCAGATTTATGTAATTGGTTAGCAAGCCATTTGCTTGTTTTTTGCTTTTCTGCAAGCACTGCTTTAAGTCTATTAATAGGTATTTCTTGCATAGAAATATACATTTGGTGTAAAGATATTAAAAAGATAGGTTGTGGAAATATTTTTAAAAGTAAATTTAAATCCACCATTAGAATTCAGCAGTCCATATATATATTAACTCATATACTAAAAAAAAGAGTTTTATGATAACTCAATGATGAGGGTTTTTGATCTACTGTGTAAACCTTTTCCTCAGACATCAAGAAAAAAATAAAAAAAAGAATCCTTTTTACAAATAGTGAGAAGGACTCATTCATTTATCAGATTAAAAAATTGTTCAAGAGTTATTTTTCTCAATTTAGTTTAAAATCAAATAATTCCTGTGGATGTACATCTAGCCCCTTTGCTAACTCTTGAATAGTGGAAATTCTTAGGTCAACTTCTCCTTTTTCTATTTTACTGATATTACTATGATCTACATCACATTTTTGAGCCAACTCTCTATAACTTAAATTTAGCTTTTTCCTTAACACCTCAACTCTCTTACCAAATGCTATTCTAAATTCTGATTTATCCATTTCGATTAACTTTGAATAGACAAAATGATGAGATTTTAATAAAAATTTGTAGTCGAATTAACCTACATTAAAAAAAATGTTTTATATTTGCTAAAGAAGTTACAATAAAGGTAACTTTGCAATAGTTCAAAAATATTAATCGAAGCTATTGCTTAGATTCTCGACTAGAAAACTGGTAATTTTTATGTGTGCGGGAAGATAAGTAAATTAGCTCACGACCGCGGCGTGGGCTCACTTATCGTACACGGGTATACCAGTACCTCTAGTCAATGAGTTGAGTTCCGCGCCTTTATTTTAGGCAAAATGCAGTGAGTGAATATTTTGATGATGTAGAGAATTCTTAAAATCTAAGCAGTTTCTTACAGTAACACATCTACTAAAAACACTGCTTATGAAAGGAACAGACTCTCTGCCTAAAAAATTGAGCAATCTACAGTTGTATGAACTGTTGAAGAAAGGCAATCCAACCTCATTAGAACATATCCATTTACGGTATAAAAGGCTGCTGTTTTGGATAGGGAAACAAATGCTTGAAGATGATTTTGTTGTTGAAACCCTAATTCAGGATGTCTTTCTCAAACTATGGTTAAATCGTGATTCCATAGAAACTCCGAATCATATCCTTGGTTTTTTGCGGTTTGTCCTCAAAAGAGATTGCATATCTTATTTCAATACTCCAAAAAACAAATTCGCACGTTTGACAGCTTCGCTTGAAAGTTTTGAGAATTATCAGGATTATCTTGTTGGTTACGATCCAACGGAAGATAAAGAGCATATCTTCAATCAGGAATCTGATCAAAAACATTTTGATGAAGTCCAAAAGGTTTTAAATGTTCTAAATCCTAAAAGAAAACATCTCATCGGGTTGTGTCTTGAGTATGGCTTTCATTACAAACCCATTGCAGAAGCAATGGGAAGCAATGTAAAAGACATTAGCAATGAAGTAAATAGAGCAATTGTTGATCTAAGGAAAATCCTTAATACCAGCTCTTTTGAAGAGCCAAAAAGAAAAAATTCTGATAACATAGAAAAATCTGAACTTAGCAGTCAACAAATTGAAATTATAACCAAAAGATTTGAACAGAAATCTTCATTTGCTGTCATTGCACGGGAACTAAAACTTTCTGAAAAAGAAGTCCATCAGGAGTTTCTTTACGCCTATCAATATTTACAGAATCAAAACAACTCTGAAATACATATTTGATATGGAAAAATCGACGATGACACTTACCCGAAAAATTCAGTTGCTGATTGACGTTCCATCAGATCAAAAAAATGAAATGTGGGAAAAACTCTATCGATATCAAAACCGATGTTTCCGAGCGGCTAACTTAATAGCTTCTCATTTGTATGTTCAGGAAATGATTAAAGACTTCTTTTACCTTTCAGAAGAAATCGTGTAGCAATTACCGACTTCAAAATTGGGTTTCTCATTTACTACTTCTTTTTTCTCTGGTATCTGAACTGCTGTAAACAAATCTTCCAGATCTGATCGCTTCACACGAGTCAGTCTTGTTCCTAAGTTAGTTCCATTAATTATTCCTCTTTTTATATATCTGTGAATTGTATCTTTTGAGATTCCAAAAAGAGCGACCGCTTCGCTCACTGATATATATGGTCGTGTTTGTATCTCCATAATCTTTGTAGCCGATTTTTCTAGTAGGGTCTGTTTAGCTTCCAATTCTTTAACCATTTTTTTTAATCTTTTCAATGCCTTGTTATTACAAGAGATAGAGCAAAAACGAGTAGTTAAAGTTTTTGCTTCAAATGGTTTCTCACAAAATTCACAAATCTTAGGTATTTTGAGTTTACTAATTCCCATTTTACTAATATTTTAAGTACAATTTTAATTTTAAGACCTAATAAGACATTATAGAACGCAGATTCTCACCAAATAAGACGCGGTACAAATAAGTGACAAAATTACAACAAAAATTGATTAAAATCAAACATTATAAAAAATACATAAACAAAAAAAATCGCTGTAAACATTACATTTACAGCGATTTGCTAATTTGTTTCAATCGATGTTAATCGATGATAATTGCTGATTACTTAACTTCTTCGAAGTCTGCATCCTGTACATCTTCAGCTCCGGCGTTTCCACCTGCATTCTGATCACCTGCACCTGCATCAGCACCTGGCTGTTGACCCGCTGCATATAATTCTTCAGAAGCGGCCATCCAGGCTGCATCCAATGCTTCAGTTTTAGCTTTTACGTCATCAGCATTTTTAGCTTCGAAAGCTGTTTTTAATTCTGCATGAGCTGCTTCGATTGCTGCTTTTTTGTCAGCAGAAAGTTTCTCACCGAATTCTTTCAATTGCTTTTCAGTCTGGAAGATTAATCCGTCAGCTTTGTTGAAGATTTCAACTTCTTCTTTTCTCTTAGCATCCGCTGCAGAGTTTTCCTGAGCTTCTTTCTTCATTCTTTCGATTTCTTCGTCAGAAAGACCTGAAGAAGCCTGGATTTTGATAGATTGCTCTTTACCAGTTCCTTTATCTTTAGCAGATACACTTAGGATACCGTTAGCATCAATATCGAATGTTACTTCAATTTGAGGAACTCCTCTTGGTGCTGGTGGAATATCCTGAAGATCAAATCTACCGATTTCTTTGTTATCGTTGAACATTGATCTTTCACCTTGTCCTACTCTGATGCTTACAGCCGGCTGGTTGTCAGAAGCTGT
>CBFQYI010000299.1:0-5849 GCA_965720825.1 uncultured Chryseobacterium sp.
ACACAATGTGCTTGGAAAAGATTTCTCTAATAAGGCCCAAATTACAGATATAAAAATATTAACTAGAAACAAATATGATGAAGGGGGAATTCTACATCAAGCAACAATTGAAGATAAACTTTATTTTTCAAGTAATGAAGACGATATGGCTGTTCTTCGTGTGCTAAAGAACAATATCATTAATTTACACGTTCCAGAGGTAATGCTAGCAAAATCTTGTGAGAAAGAATATGAAATAAAATTTGCTGGATTTCCACTTTATAAAAGAGATTTTGGACAGACTATAAAAGCAGAATGGATACGAGATGATGATCTTAAATATTCATTTGAACTTTTTGTTACTGATGGCTTTGCTACATTACTAGATCCAACAGCTGATGAATTAAATGGTTTTTCAGGCTCTCCTGTTCTTACATGCGTAGATAATAAATTTTATTACTTTGGAACGATAACTGATTACAGAATTGGAGGTACTCGTTTTGTAGCAACAAATACTTTAAAATTTCTTGAGATAATAGAAGAATCAATAGAGATATATGATCCCTGGATTGAAGAGTTATTGTCTAAGTCTAAACTAGAGAATCTACTTGATGATTCGGTAAAAAAATTAGGACCTAGATTTGATGAGGAGAGTCATTATCCAGTAGATATTGAAGAGCATTTCCATGGATTTTCCAGAGACTCTAATTTTATTAAAAATATAACAGATAAATTTTTACATTTTAATACAGCTGTACAAAATTTTAATACTCAATCGTTTTTGATTTCTAAATTCTTAAAAGAATATGGAAATAAGAGGATTATGCAAGAGTACAAAGATATAAAAAGAAGAAGTACCCTTAGAAGTACTTATGTAATAGGATGGGAGTTATTTTCCAAAATTGAAAAACAGTTTTTAAGCATAAAATTTGAAAAGGCTCACAAAGATGAATTGAAACCTATATTTGATGATCTTGAAAAACTCAGCAATATTTTTAAAGGTTTATTAAACTATTTATCGGAAATGCCGACCAAATATTTTATTGATAATAAGCAAATTGTATCGGTGATTAATCAATTAAGAGACGATCTTAGATTGAATAATGAACTTCTTAATATTTTTATCAACGAATTTAAAAATGCTACATTATATATTGAGAATAATGTTTTTTTAATTAATGGTCCTGCTGGAAATGGAAAATCTCAATTATTAGGTCATATGGCAACAAAGTGGCTGAAAGATGGACATAGTGTTGTTCTTTTGCTTGGTCAGTTATTCGAAAATTCATATAATCCAAGTGCTGAACTTTTAAAACTTTTAAAAATCCAAGTTTCTTGGAATAAGTTCTTGCAAGCATTAAGTGCTAAAGCTTTACAATCAGGAAAAAGATCTTGTATAATGATTGATGCACTTAATGAAGGAAACGGTCTAAATTTATGGAAGACAAGTTTGTCATCGCTTATTAGAGATATAGAAAATTATCCGGGTATAACTATCGTAATGAGTTATCGAAGTTCTTTTAGAAAGGGATTATTTGGAGATAGCGGGCCTAACTTTTCTCACTTAGATATTTTGCACGAAGGATTTAAAGGAAAAGAAAAAGAGGCGATGAAGAATTTTTTCTCAAAATATGAAATTGATAATAGTAGTATCACTGATACAAAATACTTTACCAATCCTTTATTTTTAAAATTATTTTGTCTTTCGTTTGCAAATGGAGGTCCTTTAGATAATATGGATTCTACAAAAAGTATTTTTGCAATTATCAAACATTTTTTAAAACATGTCAATACAAAACTTGGAGGAGTTTACAACTATCGTGCAGAAAAATTAAACTTAGTAGAGCGTGCGGTAAATGTTTTCATTGATGAGCTTATTTCTAATGATTCACTACAAATTGGATATGAAAAAGCATTTTTAAGAATAGATGAAGTTGTAAATAAATTTCTTGATCGAAAAGGATTTGTTAATGGTTTAATTGATGAAGAGGTATTTTATGAGAACCTTGGAAATAATGAAGAATATATGTTAGATTTTTCTTATCAACGTTTTGGAGAACATTTAAAAGCAAATGTAATTCTTGGAAATAAGACGCTTATGGAAATAAAAGACGATTTTCTTCCAGGTAAACCTTTAAATCAGTTATTTAGTTCTCCTGAAAAAGCAGAACAGAATTCGGGCCTTCTTGAGGCTATAGGTATTCAAATTGGTGATAAGTTTAAAACCGATTTGTTGACGATAGCACCATTTTTGAAAGCTAGCTCAGAAAGTATACCAGCACTTATACGAGATTTAGTGAATGGAATTCATTCGGAAAGGCCAAGTGAAAGTCTTCTAGAATTTGTCAGAAGTGAACTTATTAAAGATAGGAGGTTGGCGGAAGAGTTCTTTCTAAAAGCTATAGAGAATGCGAAAGATAAAAGTAGATTTAATGCATTTGATATCCATAATTTATTAATAGGATATTCTATGGCAGATAGAGATTTTGTATGGACAATTCCTATTAATAGAAATTTCCATAATATTAAAGAAATTTCTACCATTAGTGTTTTTTTGAAAGAATTAGTAAATGCTCAAGTAGAATCCGAAGAACCATATTCCGAAGAATTATTTCAACAAGTGATAGTTTTAATATGGTTTTTTTCGAGCTCAAATAGAGGGTTACGAGACTATGCTACTAAAATTGCAATAACTGTTCTTACTCAAAGACATCAAATGATGCTTAAGATTTTTGAAATTTTCAAAGATGTTAATGATCCATATTTAAAACAAAGACTTTATGCTGTTATTTACGGTGTTGTATCTCGGGCAAAAACGCATCAGGGATTAAAGGAAATTGGCAATGCTATCTTTAAGGAAGTATTTGATCAAAAAGAGGTAATTCCTGATATTTTGTTAAGAGATTATGCAAGAGAAACTTTAGAATGGATGATAAGAAATAAAGTTGAAATTAATATATCGCTTGAAGAGCTTAGACCGACTTATCAAAGTGATGGTTTGGGAGATGCTCCTACAAATAATGAAATTGATAGCTATAAATCTGTTGGAGTAGGAAATTATACAGGATTAGATGTGCTAATTCACTCTATGGTCACGGAATATGGACGTGGAACGTCCAATTATGGTGACTTTGGAAGGTATGTGTTTGGAAATGCACTAAAAAGTTGGAAAGATGTTGATGATAATTCAATGAGTAATTTAGCTGTGCAAATGATTATAGAAAAATTTGGTTACGATATTGATAAACATGGAAGTTATGATATTAACAATGAATCCGGGAGAGGAAGAAGGAATAGTAACGTTGAAAGAATAGGAAAAAAATATCAATGGATAGCTCTCTATGAGATTTTAGCTAAAATTTCGGATAAAGAAATTTTTATTGACAGATGGGATTTTAATAATAAGGAAGATGTTAGTTATAAGGGTCCATGGCTACCCTTTTTAAGGAATATTGATCCAACATTAATTCGTAATATATTCTATAAAAAGGAATTACCAGAGTGGATGCGATTAAAAGAATACGTAGGATGGTCTGAAAATAAGGAATCGTGGTTTGCTAAAGGCAAATTCATGTCTCCTGACCTACTTATAAACCGTTTTGATGGAAAGAATGAGTGGTTAGTATTACAAAATAGTCCTGAATTCACGCAAAAATCAAAATCAAATAGACTCTCCTTCAATATTAAAAGTTACATATGTAAGAAAGAAGATTTAATTGAGTTAGTATCTTATTTATCAGCTAAGGATAGTTGGGATTTTAATATTCATCAAACACCTGGAAATTATCAAATTTTCAATCGAGAGTATTATAATTCACTGGCATATAGTGATTTTGATCTTAATAGTGAGGTGAAGGTTAGTTTTACTACACCTCAAAATAATCATTTAAATGTAGAAAATACAGCAACAGAGTATAATTGGGAAAGTGAATATGATTATTCGAATGATAGGGATTTTTCATTTTATAAGCTTTCCTTTAATATGGTTAAACTTATGTCATTGATACCAGATGTAAATGATGGAGAATATCACAATAAGCAAGGAGATTTGATATGCCTTGATACAGCAGTCTCTTATGGGGGTGAACAATGTTTAATGATTAGAAAACGTGATCTTTTAGAGTCATTAGAGCAACACAACATGAGAATAATTTGGACCATTTATGGGGAAAAAAGAGAAGTTAATACGTTTTCATCTAATTATCAACAAGCTTCAAGAACTATTGCTTATTTAGATTTTGAAGATAGTATTTTGAAGTGGAAATCTAAAACTACTAATCAATTAGATTAATACTTTACTTTATAAAAAAAAATAAACCTGCCTAAAAGCAGGTTTTATTTTAGTAAAAACACTTTTTAAGTCTATTACTCGCTAGCTTCAAACCATACATAAGATAATATGCACAAATAATATATAAAACAATATATAGAATTAGTATTATAAAAATTAATATATCATCCCAAATACTATGTTTTTTATATTTTAAGATTGAAACACATCCTAATGAGTTCTTTCATTTAGCTGTATCAAATGGATTTTCACTATTTTTCATAAAGACTGAACCCATTCTTTTATATTTCATAGACTTACCTTTAACACAAACTTCATAAATCCCATTTCCTTTTTGCTCTGAAATACGAAGAAAAATAATGTCTTTCTCATCACAATCATTATCGATTGCAATATGTTTTCTAAGATCTTCTGTTGTAGCATCTACTTTTTTTAGAAAAGACTGTATTTTCTTATCCGGTGTGGGTTCTTGATAAGTTGAGGGTAGATCACACTTCTTGTCTTTTTGAGAGTCTTGTGCAAAATAAAGAGTTGGTACTACCAATGCTAATGTAAAAATGATTTTTTTCATAAATTAAAATATTTTGTTAATAACTTTTCTTCTGTATTCGTCTGGATCAAACATCAAATCAAATGCTTCTACAAAATAAAATGGAGAAAACATCTTATTTAGATTTTGAGAATATATAGGCTGATTTATTATTCTATTAAAATCAGGTTTACCTCCATAAATGGTAAAAAACATATTTTCAATTATTGCGCTTCTGCAAGTTGTATTTTGTAATTCCACATCTTGAATTGCATAAGTATTGAGAAGCTCAAAAGTATTTTGTGAAAATATTCCGTGATGTAAGTTTAGAATAGATTTAGCAATGAAGTTGCTATATCGTACGCTTTCAATCTTATTATTGCTAATAAAAATGTTGTTTTTATAATCTTTGTCAGATTTGGACAAAGTATAAAGGATTTCTCCAATATTAGCCAAATTTATTACCTCTTCTCTTAGTTTAAAAATATTCATACTTTAAGTTTTAGGAAATAAAAAAAGTGTGAGCAATTCACACTTCGTATAGGAGGTATTTGGCGTAACCCACAAACACAAAAGCAGAACGCCCACACAATCGTGTGGTGTCCGACTCTTGCTTTAGTGTTGTATTTTTAAATCGCCAAATTTTCCTATACAAAGCAAATAAGTCTACACTTATTAAATTTCGTTGATGTCTTTGCGCAAAACTACAAATTTTGTGCCTACAGGCAATTTGTTAATAAAAAATAATTATTTAATTTTTTTTTATTATTTTGTAGGAGTTTTAAAATATTTATATTTTTAAAATAATTTTTGATAAAAAACGAAACAAACCATGAACGAAACAATTTCTACAATTTCAGATATTTGCGGAATACTATGATTTATAATAAGCATATTTGCCGCTTCCCAAGTTTTAAAACTAAAACAAAGAATTAAAGGTGATAATAACACCAACGTTAACATGAAAGGAAATGTTGGCGGAGATTTTACTGGTCGTGATAGACATTAATTATGAACGACAACAATAATGAAGTAAAAGTTGAAGATTCA
>CBFQYI010000300.1:0-5839 GCA_965720825.1 uncultured Chryseobacterium sp.
TGAACTTTTGGTTCTTTTGCTTCAAGGCAAAACGAACATATATTTAAATAAAAATTATACTACGTAAATAGATTGCGCAGTGTCAATGTAATTTTGTAGAAAGAAAACTAATAACTATGAATAATTAAAATCAAGTGTCGGCTTAGAATCATACTTCGAGATTGAGTAAACATTGGGTCGCAGGTTCGAATCCTGCCTTCTCCCTCGAAAAGGAGAGGTAGCTCAGCAGGTAGAGCAAATGCACGGAAGATTCTGAAAAATATTACCTTGATTTGTAAAAGAGTGCCGTAGAAAAGGCCTACTTTGGTTTAATTTGGTTCGACTCCAGAAGGTCATGGAAATGATCTTGTATAAGTCTTTTCGAATCTTGCCTCTTTTTTATTTTAAAATTTAATAACCATGCATATACCAAGTAATCTGACTGAATTTTTATACTGGGTAAAAGAACGCACAGAAAAACTGTGGTCTGTAGATGATGAAAATTGTCCTAAAGGATTTTACGGCGCCAAATGGCAAGGGCTTTCTGAAGAGCAGATTGATCAGGTTGAAAGAAAATATGAGGTGAGTTTTATTTCTGAACACAGAGAATTTCTAAAGATTCTTCATACGATTGACAAAAAAGAAATTGTTGAATACGAAGATGATGGAGAATTAATTACTGAAGAACGTGATTTCTTTTATAATTGGCTTGCTGATGAAAAGGAAGTTGAGGAAACAATAAAAGGTTCTTATAATTGGATGAAGCACGATGTGAATGAGAAGAGCCAGGTATGGCTTAATTCATGGGGGATAAAACCTGCATCTTTGGAAAAGAGAATAGAAGTTTTTGAAGAATGGTTTTCTCATATTCCAGCTCTTTTACCATTAAAAGGTCTCCGATATATTGTAAGTGATGAGAATCTTAAATGGAAACCCATTATTTCTATGGGATCTTCCGATATTATTGTTATGGGTTGGGATTTTAGAACTTATTTATTAAATGAAATAGGTAGCCATCTTGATATCCATATTGAGGTCTTTGATGAAGAAGACCAAATGTTTTATCCGGAGCTCATTGATGAGGTAAAAAATATATTTGATGAAAATTTTAAATACGATGAAACCAAAGATATCCCTTATCTGAAAGAAAGGATTCTCTATGGGTCTTGTGGATGGGGGAGTTTCGGTTTAAATTATTATTCTGAGAATGCCAGAATTCATCCTATTGTCAAAACAGATATTACTGAAGAAGAAAAATAAAAACAAACAAGTGCCGTAGAAAAATGTTACTTCGCTCATCACGACGGGGGCACGGGTTCGAATCCCGTCTCTTCCACAACAAAAAAACACGGTTTATATAGGAAGAGTAGCTCAGTTGGTTAGAGCACGATTACATTATTCGTTTTTTGCCTTGTTTTTAAAACATATAAGAAGCCGGAAGTGGGAAGTTGAAAGATCTTTGTATCATAATTTTCTATAAAGTCAGAGAGATTTTCAGGCTTTAATCCCTTTCTTCTGCCCACTTCCAGCTTCTTTATAGTACCATTTTGAAGTGTCGTTAGGAAAAAATTCATCGTAACACAACTATGGGAGGAATAGCGAAGCCGGTCACTCCGGCAAGGTTATCCGGTTCGACTCCGGCAAACGTTTAGCCCGGTTTTTTCCTTACTATTACCTTTAAAAAAATGCCGGTAGATTACTTACCGGCACTTTTCATTGTATCTTCAAGCTCTTCTTCAAACATTCCTTTCCATTTTGAAAGCGTTGTTCTGCTTATTTTATATTTCCTGGACATATAGCTTGTAGAATGACCATGCTTTTTTTGATACTGAAGGAGTTTTAGCATAGTCTGCCTGTCATAGGTTTTAAGTTTTTGATTTTCTCTGGATTGCTTGAACAGTTTTTCATTGAACTTAAGAACATCTTCACTCGTATGAAGCTTTTCAAGAAGGTCTTTAACTTTTGGATCTTTAAGCTTTTCGGGATATTCCATCCTCAGCATATCCTGGTAAATTTTTTTGTAATTAGGGCGCATTTTTATCTGTTTATCCGTTTGCGTTATCACTCTTCTGAAGCCATCTGTGGAGAGTACTTTTCGGAATAGAATATTCTTTAATGACTTCACTTTGAGTCATTTCACCGGAAAGAATTCTTTTCATAATAAAATCTTTGATTTCCTGTGTATAAATATTTTTCCTGAAATAAGGGGTTTTTTCGGACTTCTGCTGGTTTTTGTTAACGGCAGATGGAGGTGCGTATAAAATCAAATGTGAGCTGTAAAGTCTGAAAAAATCATATTCCAGCAATTTGCTCCATCTTAAAAGAAGATCCGTATCCATTGATCTGCTGTCATACATCATTTCGACAGCCTCTTCATCTTTACTTAAAAATTTACATATCCTCTCTACTGTAATTTCATTTTCATCAACTCTCTCTTTAATAAATTTCCCAATATGGATTTCTTTATATAACATTTTTACTAAATATTGTTCTTTTGTTTAAACTTATATATAAAAAAACGAGAATAGGTGATATATATTATCTTTGGCGGTAGGAAATAATTCACAGAAATTTGAAATTGATAAAGAATAGAAATTATGATTAAGAATATTAAAATAGCTTTTATAAGACGATTTATCTTATAAAGTGGATCTTTATTTTGCCAAATATCTTAAAAAACAGGTGGGTAGGGATCACCTTAATGTACTTGGATTATATTCTTTATTTTCAATGGTTTCCTCTTCTTCTCTTTCAAACTTCTTTTCCTGCCATTTGTGTGAAATAATATATAACCTATTAAGGTTTTATACAATTCTATGAGTTAAAGCTGCGGATAGATTGATAAACAGCTTTTTACTCATTGAATTTTTAATTAGTACCAAATAATTGCTTATTCGCTTTCAAATGTAGACAAAAATAAGAAGTAAAAACAATCATAAATATAAAAATTACACCTTATGTGTTTATTTTAATTAAAATTAACATATTATAAGAACTGATGTGTGAATTATTTAATTAACAGACTTACCCATTAAAAATCATAAAAAGAAAAAATTGTATACCATCGTGACAGTCCATACCTTTGTCAATCAATGAAAAATACTATAAGCTTATTTGACTTTTCGAAAAAAATCAATTATAAAAATGAACTACTGGCTGGCTTTACAGTAGCGATGACGATGATTCCTGAATCTCTTTCATTTGCTATCCTGGCCGGTCTTTCTCCGCTTACCGGTCTTTATGCAGCTTTTATGATGGGACTTGTAACAGCTGTTTTGGGAGGTCGTCCGGGAATGGTTTCCGGTGGAGCGGGAGCAACCATCGTTGTGTTGATTGCTCTTATACAATCTCATGGAATAGAATATCTTTTTGCCACCGTAGCACTTGCCGGAATCCTTCAGATGATGGTAGGTATTTTTAAACTGGGGAAATTTGTAAGATTGATTCCACAACCTGTTATGTATGGATTCCTGAACGGATTGGCCATTATTATTTTTATGGCACAGGTAGAGCAGTTCAAAATAACAGATAGTAGTGGTGCGGTAAATTGGCTGCAGGGAATGCCTTTGTACATCATGGCCGGCTTAACGGCTCTTACAATTGCCATTGTTTATTTTTTTCCAAAAATCACAAAAGTTGTTCCTGCCTCTCTTGTGGCCATTATCATTGTCTTTGCAGTGGTTCTCGGATTTAATATTCCAACAAAAACGGTGGCAGATATTGCTCATATCAGTGGAAATCTTCCTAGTTTCCATATTCCACAGATTCCTTTTTCTCTGGAAACTTTACAGATTATTTTTCCTTATGCCTTAATTATGGCTGGAGTAGGCCTGATAGAGTCTCTTCTGACATTATCTATGGTGGATGAAATTACGAATACGAAAGGAAATACCAATAAAGAATCCGTGGCTCAGGGTTTAGCGAATATTACCAATGGTTTCTTTGGCGGAATGGGAGGTTGTGCAATGGTAGCACAAACACTGGTGAATCTCAACGCAGGTTCCAGAGCCAGATTGTCCGGGATCATAGCATCATTGTTAATTTTAATCATTATTCTGTGTGGTGCACCTGTTATAGAGAAGTTTCCTATGGCGGCTCTGGTAGGAGTGATGATGATGGTGGCGATCAGTACTTTCCAGTGGGTATCCATCAGGATTGTGAATAAAATGCCGAAATCTGATATTTTTGTTGGAGTAACTGTAGCTCTGATCACTGTGGTTTTACATAACCTGGCTTTGGCGGTTTTGATTGGAGTGATCATTTCGGCATTGGTTTTTGCCTGGGATAATGCTAAACGAATCAGAGCAAGAAAATATGTAGATGAACATGGGGTGAAGTACTACGAAATATATGGACCTTTGTTTTTTGGTTCAGTAACAGCGTTTACGGATAAATTTGATCCTGTGAATGATCCGGATCAGGTGGTTATTGATTTTAAAGAAAGCCGTATTGTAGATATGAGTGCCATAGATGCTCTGGATAAGTTATCCAAACGTTATAAACAATATCACAAAACCTTGCATCTGCGCCATCTCAGCGAAGACTGCAGAAAAATACTTAAAAATGCAGAGGCTGTAGTGGAAATTGACATTCAGGAAGACCCTACGTATAAGGTGATGCCGGAAAAATAGAATGGTTAATAATTAAAAAAGAGCTGTAAGATCATGCCTACAGCTCTTAATCATATTTAACTAAAAAATCTTATTTTTTTATAAACTTAAGTTTTTTAACACCTTCAATTTCTATAAGATATTCTCCTTTCAGAAGACTGGAAATAGTAATACTTTTTTCATCAGAAATCTTTCCTTGTAAAACCGCTCTTCCGTTCATATCAGTAATTTTATATGTTTTTGTACTTTTTAGAGGTAAGTTAATTTTGATAAAATCGCTTGCCGGATTGGGAGCGATGCTACCTGTTGTTACAGTTTGAACTTCATTTGTGGATAAAGTACCAGTGTATATCTGGGTGACTTCCGCGGGAGTAAGAACCCTGTTCCAAATGCCAACGTCATCTATACTTCCTTTAATATATGCTGAAGGGCCTATAGCACTTCCTATATAGAACGGTAAAGCAGCACTTAAAACACTGGTGTAGATATTGGAAGTTGTGCCAAGGGAAATACCATTTTTATAAAGCTGCATGCTTTGATTGTTGTAAACTGCTACATAATGCTCCCATTCTGTAGAATAAGCTGGACCATTCAACCATGTCCATGTCTGACCCTGTTTATTGGTTCCGTATATAATTTTTGTAGCATCGTATTGCAGTAACCAGATAAAGTTGTTATTGGTACTGGAACCACTCATCATAGCAACCCCTGAAGCATTATCTGCTTTTTTTATCCAAAATGAAACCGAATATGAATCGCCTTGTGAAAAATTGTAAGATAATGAACTCTTAGTAAGATAATTGTTTGTACCATTAAAAGAATAAGCAGCATTTGGATTACCGTTTCTATCAGTGGTAAGGGTAGCTCCGTTTACTATAAGGTTATTGTTGTTTCCGCTGGTATCATCTGCGTTTCCGGTGAATTCCCACCATGCAACCAGCCCTGAAGCTGGAACGTAGTTTGGAGTTTGTGCAAAAGTAAATACTGAAAGCAGTAAAGTGGATAGTAGAATTATTTTTTTCATATGTATTATATTTTATTGAGTAAAAGTAATAATTACATTTTAATTATATGTTAAAAATCATTAAAACATTTTCAATAATTCAATTTAATTCAATATTTGTTATTTTTAATTTATTTTTTTAGGTATTTTTTTGTATTAAATATAATGCCTTTAATTTAAATCAAAATATTTTGGATTTCATTCATTTTTGAATTACATCTTTATAGCATAGACTCTATTCAATTTC
>CBFQYI010000301.1:0-5828 GCA_965720825.1 uncultured Chryseobacterium sp.
GTGTCTGAGGAGTTAATTCTTTTCCACCCCAAACAATAGTTGCTTTATCACTTTCTGCTCCCGTCCATGATTTTCCTGAATTCAAAATGGTAAAGATCACCTCAGCTGTTCCTCTTGAACTTCCCCATGAGTTCACTTCTTTCTGAGTCACCAGCCAGATTTTCATGTCTTCAATAAAGTTTTGGTCGTTGGATTGCAACGTATTGAAAGCTTCCAATGCTCCGGCATGGTTGACTACTTTTGAACCGAACCATCCCCAATCATTCAGGTTTTGTTTCCAGTAAACCCCTTGTGTTTTGGTATCTGTAGAAGTTTCCTTAAGATAAGTCATCAACTTGGCAGACACATCTTTCAGACCATAATCGTTCATTAATAATGCAGCACGGTGAAGTCCGAAGAATGTAAAGTCAGTGATTTTCGCTGTTTTTGCTTTTTGTTTCACCAATGTTTTCAAGGTAGCTCCTTTTCCTTTCAAAGGATATTGTTTTTCCCAGTAGTTTCTGGTATCAAGATAATCCATCGTCCAGTTGTTCCAGACATTTCCTTTTTTCGCATCAAAATATTTATTCACTTCATTATCCACATACTGGATCAATTTAGCAACAAGTACTTTCTGATCTGCATTTTGATACTCTTTTACATTATCTTTTAACCATAAATTGACTTTTCCTAAGTTTTTAAGAATATACAATGATGTTCCGTAAGAACTTGGATAGCCAGGATACCATGAGAATCCACCGTCAGGATTCTGTAGTTTTTTGAAATCATCCCAATCCTGATTGATAGAATTCTTCATTGTATTAACGTCAAATAGCAATGCTAATTTCTGCATCTGCTCGCCTTCATTTTTGCTTTCCAATACCCAAGGAGTTTCTTCCAGCAACAACTGTTTCAACTCCTGATTTTTTTCAAGATTTGAATTTAATAATCCTTTGTTCTGATATTCTTCAAAAACCGTTTTCATTTTCGGGTTGGCTTTGAATATTTCCGAAGCCAGCACGTCCGCAAACCATTTATTAAAGATCACATCCGCAGAATTGTTCTGATCGTTTTTCAGACCTGGAAGCGCAAACATGATTTCCCAGATCGGATTCGTCGTCAGTTCCAGCGTATTGGAAACATTGGAAGCCGTTGTGGATATATTATTTTTAAGATTGTCTAACACAAATGTTTTGGTTTCTCCTTCTTTCACAAAAACCGGAACAGCATCCGTGACAAGCATTCTGTTAGGCAATACAGCAATGGCCTGCTGTTCTCCGTCAGAATAAGCTCCTGCTTTGGCTACTACTTTGAAAATTACAGAAGAAACATTATCCGGAACCTTTAATTTCCATGTTAATGCACTGCTTCCGTTTTCGTTCAGACTGAAGTTTTGTACTCCGGAAGTGGCTCCAAATTTTGAAGAAATATTTTCATTGGTAAAGGCATCCAGAATCTGTAATTCGGCAGAACCATTCAATTTTTTATCCGTAAGATTGGATAACTTCGACTGTAGATTCAGTTCATCTCCTTCTCTCAGGAATCTCGGATAATTTGGCGTTACAGAGAATTCTTTCTGAGTTACCACTTCTTTTTCCAAAGTAGCAGCTCTTGCATCCTGAGTGTGAGCAAGGAACATCAGTTTCCATTTCGTTAACGCTTCCGGAGAAGCAAATTCGAAGCTTACATTACCTTCTGCATCGGTTTTCAGGTCAGGATAGAAGAAAGCAGTTTCATTCAGGTTTTGACGTACAGCTATTTTATCCAAGGCTTCTTCATTTGCAGCTCCTTTTCCTGCATCCATTTTCGGGGCTTTTAGAGGTTCAGGAACAACATTCTGTATCACCTCAATTCTATCTTCTGCAACGGCAGCTCTTGCTGTTTTAAATTTCGCACCTGCAATTGGTGACGGAGGAGATGCATAAGCCGGAGCTTTCACTCCTTCCTGATTGCTAAATCCTACAATGGTTTCCCTTGAAATGGAATAATAATTTCCATCAAACCAGTTAAACTGAGGAACAGTTATATATCTGTCTTCAAAATACCTCAATCTCTTCTGATAGTTTTGCTGCTGCAGATAATTTCTGATTCCATAAGAAGTAACAATCACAAATGGAGTATACAGTTTTCTCCAGCTGTACGTGTTTTTAGCAAACTGATCCAAAGACATATCATACATATTCGCCAATACCTCAGCATTGATCTTTTCCTTATCATTTCCGGTTACTTTTACCATCCATTTTTCCTTAGCGTTAGGTTCAAGCTTATCTCTGAACGTTACCGTTTCAATTTTTAAAGGTTTTTCTGTATCCTTTATTTTTAATGAAACAGATTCTGTATTCACATCATTAAATGCCACCAGCTGAAACTGAAGATTCAGATCTGAGACACTTTTATCTTTAGGAATTTCAGCCGTATATTCTAATACTCCGTTTTTCATCTGATGAACTTCTGAAATGGTTTTTCCAGATCCGTCCTGTACAAACACATTGAGTAAAGCATCAGGAACTGCTGAGTAAACATACACTTTTGCTTTTTCTCCTCTTGATAATTCTTCTTTCGGAGCAATGACTGTAAGGAATGTTTTCTGAGTGGGTTTTAAGGCTGTTTTATCCCAAACACTGAAATACTGTGAAGTTTTGATGGTGTCTTTTCCTTCCATATTGAAAAGTTCAAGTTCATAATCTCCTGTTTCCAGTTTTCCTAAATCAAGGTTGGTTGAAAGTTGAGCATTGTCAGCGGATGGTTGCTGTTGCCTTTCAACCAATACTTTTTCTGTTTTCCAGTTTTTGATCTCGTCATTTTTATCAAAAAGATCATGTGGGAATTTGCTGATGAATTCTTCTTTCGAATATTTAGGCAGATTCTGAACATCAGACTTGAAATTTTCTCTGAAAATCCTATCCGGAGCAGTTAATTTTGATAGCTTAACCTGATATGGCTTTTTAAGATTCTGATCGTTATAGTTCTTGGTTTCTACCTTCACTTTTACATTTTCATCTGTAAAAATATTGCTGATGTTTTCTGCCTGAATGTAATGAGAAACCGACGCTACTTTTAATTGAGTATTGGCAGTCTGCGTTTCTCCGTTGATGTCTGTAACGGATGCATTGATAGCATAATTGTCAATCTGTATTCCTTCCAGCTTTTCATCTTTTTTAAGTTCCAGATGAATAACAAATTCTCCTTTTTCATTGGTTTTTGCTTCGCCTAAAATCGAATTTTCATTGTCATCATTCTGTGGATACCAGCTGAAATATCTCCATCTGATATTTTGTTTTTTGATCTCATAGTTTACCGTAGTATTGCTTAGCGGAACACCCGAGAACATCACGGCTTTTCCTTTCAGATCAATAGTCTGTCCGTATTTGTACTCTTCTTTTACGGGATCAAAGGTGACCTCAAATTTTGGTCTTTTATACTCTTCTACCCTGAAGTTTTTATATCCAGCACTTTCCCCTTCTATTCTCAAATAAAAGTTACCGTTCAGTTTTCCTTTTGGCAGGATGAAACTTCCATGGTAAGAACCGAATTCATTGGTGGTAAAATCCTGTGAAGAAACCTCTTCACTATTGGTGTTCAATAACGTAATTTTTTGTTTCAATCCTGAAAGAACAGCTTCAACTTCCTTATTCATTCTGGTATTGATCACCTTGAAATAAACAGTCTGTCCGGGACGGTAAATTCCTCTGTCTATAAAAATCTGTGCTGTTGAACGTGTTTGTTTATTAGGATTATAATCTTCAGCATAGCCTCTGTTTCCGTACACCTGCATGATCTGGAAATCATTTGTTTTTGGCTGTTGGATCAGGAATGTTCTGTAATATTCTTTGCTATCTGTAGCAGGAAGCTTAAATACTCCGCTGGCATTCGTTGTTCCCTCAATTTTAGTTAATGTTTTATTGGAAACAAATTCATAAAACTTAAGCCCTTCATTGGCTAAAGGCTTACCATTCTCACTATTTACCAATTTCAGTTCATCGGAAAGAGGACTTCTATCTGTTTTGGATTGATAAATAATCTTGTTTCCGGAAACCAGAAAATATAAATTCTGTCTGGAGTCTGTATCTTTCATATCGGCTCCAGCAACTGTAAATTCTGCCACATACACTCCTGAAGGAAGCGGTTTCACCTCCAAAGAAGTTTTGTGACTCTGATAATCTTTAGGATCCGGAAGCTGGAATGTTTCCTTCCTTACCAGATTCTTTTTTAGTTTGTTAAAAGTATCGGAATATGAGTCCTGAACATATCGAATTAACGAAGTAAAGTCATCTTTCACTTCATAAATATTCAGGGTAAATTCTGATACATTCTGATACTGTGCTACAAAATGAATCGGAAGATTATTCTGCGTCTGCGCTTCATATTTTAAAGTCAGATACGGATTGACAATCTGCGCTTCTTTGCTTTTTATATTCTCCAGGAAAAGAGATTTCGGGTATTCACTTTTAGCTTGTGCCGCTAATGCAAGAGCTTCTTTAGGCTTCTTCTGATTAGTGAGCTCATCCATGACGTCTCCCATAATCATCACTTTATAATCTCCTTCTATATTAGATTTCAAAAGATTCTGAAGCTGCTGAAGTTTATCCTTACAATGATTGAAGTTACAATTTTCCGTAAGTTTTTCTTTCATGAAGTACAGCTTGGAATTTCCTGTATTCTGTTCGATCAGTTCATCATAAATTGCATTGATTGTTGTACGGTTTTCGGTCAGTTCATTTTTAGTAAAAATATTATTTTCAGATAAAAACGCTATTTTCTTTACTGCATACCAATCCGATAATTTCGGGAAATAAACAAGGTCTCCTGCTTCTGAAAAGAGATCTTTATACTTTTCCAGAGAGATCTTTTTCATTTCAGGTTTTTCTTTATCAAGTTCCTGGAAGTTTTTCGTCAGATAATTTTTAAAATCAAGCTTACTCCAGGTTTCAATCTGTGAAACATCCTGCGAATTGATATTGGTTCTTCCGTTTATTTTCCATGAGTTCTGGTTGTAGTAATCCATGAAAAAGCCATTCATTAAGACTTTGTACACCAGCTTTCCGTCTCCGCTTATTTTACCTTCTGCATCTTTAATTTTTTTGAAAAACTGAGAAGCAGAATCATTCTGATCATCGTCAACGGTTTGGTTGACAATACTGAATTCCGCTTTCAGAGAACGGATCAGCTCGAAGGCATTATTTTCTTTCATGGCTTGTTTTTGTATGTCTAAAATAATGGGAAGATTAGATTTATAAGCTCCTTTTACACTGTTATCAGCCACTTTTTTCCATTGGGTATCGTAATATTTCTGTGCGGATACCGTTGAAAAGCTTAGCATTACAAGCAAAAGCAGAAAAATCTTGGAAAATCTTTTCATATATATTAATTTTGATAAATGAACATCTTAAAAATACTGAAAAAAACCGTCATAGACAGCCAGATTTATGTCTCCCTTATGGGAACTCTTTTTGCAGTATTTTTCATGAAAGAGCAAAACACATTCCGTTTCCCTACTTTTGCACTTATTTTCATCACTTATTTCAGTGGTTATTTGTATACTAAATATCAATATACCAGGTATTTTTTCAAAATATTGATCCTCAACGCCATTGCAGGAATCATCTGTGCTTTTTTAATCATTCATAATCATAATGAAATAAGACTTCTGAAGTGGTTTATCATTGTAATATTGGGACTGCTTTACAATAGTTTTTTTCTTGATGTTTACATCCGAAAAATCCCTTTACTAAAAGTTTTTTACGTAGGATTAGTATGGGCATTGGTCAACTGCTGGCTTACGCTTCCGGAATTTAGCATGCCTATTTTTCTGATCAGTTTCTTCTTTATTACGGCACTTGTACTTCCCT
>CBFQYI010000302.1:0-5824 GCA_965720825.1 uncultured Chryseobacterium sp.
AAGTATCTCCGATAGTCTCTCCAACTTTATTAAGAAATCGGGTAGAGCTTTTCCCAAGAAGAATTACCAGCAGAGGCAGGGTAATATAGCAGGTATACTGATTAATATTTAAATAAACACTGGCCATAAGAACAGCGAAAGAAAGTATAATAAGGATGTTTTCTGTTCTTTTATTGGTATTCAGGTAAGTCATGATCATTCCTCCGGCGAAGAAGCACATCAGATTATAAAAGTGATTACTTCCCAGTTCCATTTTCATGAATAATCCGTGAAGGAAATAGGGATGAAAAAGACTTAATAGGTAACTTGATATAAATAACAGAATGACAACTGTTTTCACAAATGTTTTTTCCCGGATAAAGAAGAGTAGTGACACCATGACATACATGCTGAATTCATAGCATATAGTCCACAAACTTCCATTGATACTATGTTTGTAAGGGTTGCTTTCGAAAACTCCGTCAATACCTTTTTGACGGAAAAATAAAGTGATATTTTGAGGAATATAAGTATAAACAGATTTGTTCTGTAAGTAAGGAACAGAACTTTCATAAACCACAGGTGCCAGCAAAACAGTAAGAAAAAGTACTACTAATAGTGCCGGGAAAAGTCTTAAAAGTCTTTTCCAGTAAAAATCGGGAAGACCTTTGCAGCGAAGCAGACTTTTAAAAATCAGATATCCGGAAATAATAAAAAAACCATGAACCCCCAGATAAGAAAATTCCATCTGGCCGTTGGTAAGTTGTGACAAAGGATCACCATGAGCCGCCCCTGAAAGAGCATAGGAATGGGAAATGACAACAAAGCTTGCGAAAATAAGCCTTAGAAAGTCAAAATTATTACTCCTTGAAATCATATATTTGTGTTATTCTTTTATCCTCATCCAGTCTTTCAATCAACTTGTCAAGACCTTCAAATTTGATTTCATCATGAAGAAAATCTCTGAAGTTTACCGTAATTTTCTCATCATAAATATCTCCATCAAAATCAAGGATATAAACTTCCACAGTAAGTTTTTCTCCGTTTACCGTAGGATTGGTTCCCACGCTCAGCATTCCTTTATACTGGTTGCCTTTTACGAATACTTCTACAATATATGCTCCTTTTTTAGGTAAAAGCTTGATAGATTCTGTATCAATATTGGCAGTGGGATAGCCGATTGTTCTTCCTATTTTCTTTCCATGAACTACAGTACCTGAGACAGAGTAGGAATATCCCAGCATTTCGTTAGCTTCTTTAACATTACCTGTTAAGAGGGCATTACGTACTTTAGTGGAACTGATATTATTTTCATGAATATTAATTGCTTCCATCTGTTCTACTTCAAAATCAAGTTCTTTTGATAATTTCTGAAGAAGCTCAAAATTTCCGCTTTTATTTTTTCCGAAAGAATGATCGTATCCTATAATAAGGTACTTTACATTAAGTTTGTCAATTAAAATCTGGCGTACAAATTCTTCTCCCGTCAGGTTTCTGAATTCTTCATCAAATTCTTTCAGGAACAAATTATCAATGCCATATTTCTCCACCAGTTGTTTCTTTTCCTCGAGTGTATTCAGTAGTTTTAAATCTTCATTAGGATTAAAAACAAATCTTGGATGAGGCCAGAACGTAAGGATTGCTGTTTCCAGATTATTTCCTGTACCTATTTTAGTCAGTTCATCGATAATACTCTTGTGTCCTAGATGTACCCCGTCAAACATTCCTAAAGACAATGCTAAAGGCTTCTGTGAGGAGTAATCTGTAAAATTCTTGAAAACTTTCAAAACGGAAAAATTTTGATTGCAAATATAAAACCTTTATTTTTAATGTAACGGAGGGAATCTGAAAATTTGAAAATGAAAAATTTTGAAAAAATCCTACATTATATAATACTATAATAATAACAAATCAGTGAATTGCAAATTTGCTGTTAAATATAATGATAAATATTGAATTTTACATAGTAAACGGTAAATTCATTCATCTCTCGAAAAGCATGATAAAAATCTTTTTTTTACCAATTGCGGGTTTATGAAGAATCACTATATTTGCACCAAGAAAAAATTTAGCAATGGCAAACCAAATTAAAGGTAAAATTTCTCAAATTATTGGTCCGGTAATCGACGTTGTCTTCACAGATGTGGAAGCTGTTCCAGCAATCTATGACGCGTTAGAAATTACAAAAGAAAACGGTGAAAAAGTAGTTTTAGAGGTAGAACAACATATTGGCGAAGATACAGTAAGATGTATCGCAATGGACGCTACTGACGGTCTTAAAAGAGGGCAGGACGTAATTGGATACGGAAATCCTATTATGATGCCTATCGGAGAGGCTGTAAACGGAAGACTATTCAACGTTGTTGGTGATGCTATCGATGGACTTCAAGATATTTCTAAGGATGGTGGTCTTCCAATTCACAGACCAGCTCCAAAATTTGATCAATTATCAACTTCAGCAGAAGTTTTATTTACAGGTATTAAAGTAATCGACCTAGTTGAGCCTTACGCAAAAGGAGGTAAAATTGGATTGTTCGGTGGTGCTGGTGTAGGTAAAACAGTATTGATCCAGGAGTTGATTAACAATATTGCAAAAGGACACGGAGGTCTTTCTGTATTCGCCGGAGTAGGTGAAAGAACGAGAGAAGGAAATGACCTTTTGAGAGAGATGTTGGAATCAGGTATTATCAAGTATGGTGATGATTTCATGCACTCTATGGAAAACGGAGGTTGGGATCTTTCTAAAGTAGACTTAGAAGCTATGAAAGATTCAAAAGCTGCATTCGTTTTCGGACAGATGAACGAGCCGCCAGGTGCAAGAGCGAGAGTAGCACTTTCTGGTCTTACATTAGCTGAGTACTACAGAGATGGTGGAGAAAGCGGACAAGGTAGAGATGTACTTTTCTTCGTAGACAACATCTTCCGTTTTACACAGGCTGGTTCTGAGGTATCTGCACTTCTTGGTCGTATGCCATCAGCGGTAGGTTACCAACCAACGCTAGCTTCTGAAATGGGAGCGATGCAGGAAAGAATTACTTCAACTAAAAATGGTTCAATTACTTCAGTACAGGCGGTATACGTACCTGCGGATGACTTAACTGACCCGGCTCCTGCAACTACGTTTGCTCACTTGGACGCAACTACAGTACTTGACAGAAAGATTGCTTCATTAGGTATCTATCCAGCGGTAGATCCACTTTCTTCTACTTCTAGAATCCTAAACCCTGAAATTTTAGGTAATGATCACTACAACTGTGCTCAAAGAGTAAAAGAAATCCTTCAAAGATATAAAGCGCTTCAGGATATCATCGCAATCCTTGGTATGGAAGAACTTTCTGAAGAAGATAAAGCTGTTGTATACCGTGCAAGAAAAGTTCAGAGATTCTTATCTCAGCCTTTCCACGTAGCAGAGCAGTTTACAGGTATCCCAGGATCATTGGTAGACATCAAAGATACTATCAAAGGATTCAACATGATTATGGATGGTGAATTAGATCACTTACCAGAAGCAGCTTTCAACTTGAAAGGAACCATCGAAGAAGCTATCGAAGCAGGACAAAAAATGTTAGCTGAAAACGCTTAATAATTAGACATAAAGATAACAGATACAAGACATGAGACTTTAAGGTTGTCTGAAATCTGAAATCTGAAATCTTCAAATCTAAATTAAAATGAATATAAAAATTTTAACACCAGAATACGTAGTTTTTGAAGGAGAAGTAGACTCAGTATTATTGCCTGGAAAAAATGGTGAATTTCACATCATGAAAAACCACGCAGGAATTGTTTCTTCTTTAATCGGAGGTGATGTAAAGCTTTTTGCTAATTCTATTGATGAGGCTTTTGCTAAAAACTTCACTAAAGAAACTGGAAAAGACTCTGTTTTTGCTTATGCTATCAAAAGCGGTGTTGTAGAATTTAATCATAATAAAGGGATTATCCTTTGTGAATAATTAAATGAAAAGCTAAATATATTTTCAAGAAAGTGTAACTTTGTGTTACACTTTTTTTATTTATGTAATAGTCTGATGGTATGAAGAAAGGCATAATCATATTCTTTACAGTTCTGGGAGTTTTCCTCCATGCTCAGAATATTAAAACCAAGAGAGGAATTATTAATCTTGACGGTGTCCCGGTAGCTAAGCTCTCCAACAAATCCAGCGAATATACTTTTATGGATTTAAAAGAGACTCCGCTCTATACGATAAAATTCATTGATAAAAGCATCGTTGATTCTGTTCGCGACAGCTATATCAGTGTTAACAGAGTATACAACAGGGATAAAACAATCGAAATTGATTATTCATCACCTTCTGCATTTTCCGGAGAAGAAAAATCTGCCGTCTTTACCTCAGTTAAAGATCTTAAAATCATTGATAACAAAGGGATCAATGTCAAAAATCTCGATGAGCTTTTTTCAAATGTACCCAAAAGAAAGCTAGATACTAAAACGAAAGATGCGTATGCCATCCGAAAGAAAATTGATAAAATGAATATTGAGGTCAATAAAGTAGGAGAGATCCTTAGTAATGGTGTTCCGGTAGGATATTTTACGAATCTTCCTGTAAGTTTTGGCTCAGAAGATACCATCATGGATAAGACACCTATAGATATTGAGATTTATGATGCTAAAAGTAAACTTATCGGAAGATATATTACGACGACAAAGCAATTAAAGACAGCTGGCGGGAAATCTTTTACCATATACAAGGAAATGTCCGGAAGAGCTTCTATCTTAAAATTTCCAACTTATAAAGCTCTCGCTGAACGTATGGCAATCATGGATCCGAATTTTATTAAAATACAGGAGAAAGTGTCGGTGGGGACTGTAACAAAAGAGACTCCTAATTAATTTATCTGAGAAAAGAAATTATTTAGTATCAATAGGAACGGGTTATAATCCTGAGCTTAGACGAAGGGAGCCCGTTCATTAAAATATAAAATTTCCATTGGCTTTAGCCAAAACTTACAGATATTTCGTTACTCTTTACAAACCACCCCATCAAAAATTCTTTGAATTTTCGCCACCCCTCCGGAGGATGTGAATATTTTGCCGGTTTATCTATGGCAGTTAAAAATTTGGATTTGATCTCTTCTGAATTTGAAAATAGAATGTCTTATCCTCTCAAATCAAAATCTGCGTAATCTGTAAAAATCAGCGAGAGCTTATAATTTAATTAAAAAACGAAGCAGGGAAGATAAAAAATATGACAATTCACAGAAAACGCACTCTTTTCAAAAATCCCTGAGAAAAAATGGAAATTCTTATAAACTTAAAATCACCCCATTTTCCTTCAACTGCTGTATCGGTTTTGAGAACCAGAATAGCTCAAAATCATCGAAATTTTCTTCAAACTGATTCTTAAGTTGCTGAACTGTAGGTTTTTTAGAGTTTTCAATAGCATTCTCTTCCAGTACGTTCATCAACCATTCCGCCTTTTCCTGTTCCAGCTCAACCTTCACAATATTGGTTTTTAGGTGGAATGTAAGAAGCGTATACGTACCAGAATATTTCTTTTTATTTTTTACGCGATTCTCAGCGATTACATTTTTGGTCAAAAAGACAACTTTTGAATTTGCTTTCAGACTGAACTGTCCATCTTCCAAAAGACAGTCATGAATATAATCCGGATGAATAGTTGTTCTCGGAATTTTAAAATCAAACCATTCCTGAAGCGGCAGTTCGAAATTGACTCCATGCATATAATTGAATAAAGATTTTTTTAACCCGAAGCTGAACTTGTTATGGTCAATTCCGGTTTTATCTTTAAAGTCAATATCATTATTGGCAAACAAAATTTCCTGTTTTACCGGAACTACTCCAAAATCTTCCGGACTTATTCCC